>CAYTFA010000091.1:0-7251 GCA_964436755.1 uncultured Rhodocyclaceae bacterium
TGCTGCCGTGGAGAACTGGCGCTCAACCGGCGCTTCGCGCCGGACCTGTACCTCGACGTGCTGCCCATCGGCGGCACGCCCGCCGATCCGATTCCCGGCGCTACACCGGCCATCGAATGGGCGGTGCGCATGCGGCGCTTCGACGAAGCGGGCCGCCTCGACCACGTCGCCGCGCGCGGCGGCCTGCGTCCCGAACACCTGTCGCAACTCGCCGCTACCGTGCATGCCTTGCACGCAGCGGCGGCCAGCGCGGCCTCCGGCACGCGTTTCGGCGCGCCGGCCGCCGTGCTCGCGGCCGCCCGCGAGAACTTCGACGAACTGCGCGAGCTGCTGCCGGCCGCCGACCAGGCGATGGTGGAGCGCCTCGCTGCGTGGACCGAGGAGGAATTCGCGCGGCGCGAGGGAGATTTCGCCGCACGCAAGTCCGGCGGCTGCATCCGCGAAGGGCACGGCGACCTGCATCTAGGCAACCTCGCGTTGATCGACGGGCGCGTGACGCCCTTCGACTGCATCGAGTTCAACGACGACTTCCGCTGGAACGACCCAGCAAGCGAGGTCGCCTTCGTCTGGATCGACCTGCTCGACCACGGCCAGCCCGGGCTGGCGGCGTGGTTTCTGACAGCCTGGCTCGAGGTGGGAGGCGATTTCCCGGCCATGGCGGTACTGCCCTTCTACGCCGTCTATCGTGCCGTTGTTCGTGCCAAGGTTGCCGCACTGCGCGCGCGCCAGGAAGGTCCGCCCGCCGCCGCCCGCGAACGTGCGGCGGCCGGGGAATACCTCGGGTTGGCCTGGCGCATTGCCATGCCGGCACCTCCGTCGCTCGAGATCACCTGCGGACTGTCCGGCTCGGGCAAGACCACGGCCAGCACGGCACGCCTGCTCGCCTGCGGCGACGGCCGCCTGGTGCGCCTGCGCTCGGACGTCGAGCGCAAGCGCCTGTTCGGCCTCCAGCCTCTCGCCTCGAGCGGGTCGGTGCCGGGCGGCGGCATCTACACTCCCGAGGCTAACGAGCGTACCTACCGCCGGCTGGCCGAGCTTGCGCGCGGAATGCTGGCCGCGGGCTGGTCTGTCATCGTCGATGCCGCCTTCCTGCGCCGCGCCGAGCGTAAAGCGTTCCGGACGCTGGCTGCGGAGGCTCATGCGGAATTTTTCATATTGTTCGCGGATGCCCCTACCGAGGAGCTTCGACGCCGAATTGCGGCCCGTGCCGGCGATGCATCCGAGGCCACGCAGGCCATCCTCGAGCGGCAAATCGGCTGGTTCGAGATGCCCGACGGCGACGAATCCGGCCTGCGCCGGTAACTGCGGCGCAATGCCGTGCGCTTGAATCGGTAAGGAGTTCAGGCTAGGCTACAATCTGGGCCAATTGTTCCCCCTCCCCGCACATGAGGTCATCATTGTCCATCCGCCTGCTCTTCGCCGCCTCCCTGGCGAGCATTTCCTGCGCGGGTTGGACGGCCGACTCGGATGGCGGTGCGGTCACGATCCGCAAATCGAAGGCGCCGACGACGATCAAGTCCGAGGCGGCGGCCAGGGCAAAGGCCGCGGCTGAAGCGGCGGTGGCGGCCCAGGACGAAGAGGAACGCAAGGCGGCGGCATTGAAGGAGCGCCAGGCCGAAGAGGCCCGCATCGCCGAGGAAGTTCGCGCCAAGGCGGAACAGGAACGCAGGAAGGCCGAACAGGAAAAGCTGGCGCGGCAGGCCGAGGAGGAGCGGTTCAAGGAAGCCGAGCGGCTGTCTCAGGAGAAGAAGAAGAAGGAGGACACGGCGCGCCAGCAAGCCCAGCTCGAGCGGCGCTGCGTCCTGCGCCCGGTGATGAGCGACATCGAAATCGCCAAGTGCCGCGCCAACCAGCAGTAGCGCCCGACTAGTCCTCGTATAGAGCGCGCAGCCGCTCCAAGCCGCGCCGGTAGGCCTCGGCGTCCCCGTACTCGAAGAACTCCGGATAGCGGCCATGCGCGGCCCGGACGCGACGCGCATGCTTGATCGGGCACCAGTACTGCTCAGTCCGCGCCGCCACTTCCCGCGTGTAGGCAGCCACTCCGTTTGCGTAAGAGCAATAGAGGCAATTGAAGCGCTCGATCAGGTTCAGGTAGGGCAGGTCGGCGCGGTCGAAGACCAGGTAATCGGCGCGGCGCACGCGCGGAATGCGGTACACCGGAAAGCAGATGCCCTGGTACACGGTGACGAACAGGTCGAGCAAGAGGAACGGTATCCAGCCTGCGTAGATGACGGGCGCCGTCAGCGCGACCAGGGGCCGGGTGCGGGCGAGGAAGCGGAACAGGCCGACCTTGTAGCGGCGCTGGTGGCGCTGGAATTCCTCGGCCAGTTGCAGGCGTTTGCGCGCGAATTCGTCGCGGGCCTTGCGGTATTCCTCTTCGAGTTCGTCCTGCAGCGCATGGATGCGCGCCAGCAGCTCTTCGATCGTGTTCGGCATGGTCGGCTCCCGTGGCCCGGGCGGAAAAGAAAACGGGCGCCCCGCAGGGCGCCCGCCGCATCATAGCGCAGCGCTGCTGCGCCGCTTATAGCGCGAGGTAGTCGGTGACGGCCACCCAGCGCCCATTCTGGATCTGCCCGACCTTGGACTTCTCGTTGCCGAGGTGCTGCTTGGGCCCGAACTTGTACTCGGGGCTGCCGAACATGTCGCGCGCGAACGTGGTGGACTCCAGCACCTTGAGGAAGTTGTCGGTGGTCAGGTTGGTCCCGGTCTTCTTCGCAGTCTGCATGAACATGTCCATCGCGACATAGCCGTACGCCGAGAACAGTCCCGGCTCTTCGTTGAACTTGGCCTTGTAGGCGGCAAACCAGTCGCGCACGTTCTTCGAGGCATCGTCGCCGTAGGGAACCTGTACCTGGTGCATGGCATAGAGGCCATCCATCGCCTTGCCGCCCAGCTTGTGGATCAGGTCCGTATAGGCCGCCGAGGAGCCGATGAAATGCGGGTTCCAGCCGATCTTGCGGGCCGTGCCGATGGTGCCGATGGTTTCGCGGATGATGGTGCCCAGCACGACGGTGTCGCAGTCGGAACTCTTCATCTTCGCCACCTGCGCGGAGAAGTCGGTCGCACCCCGCTTGAAGGAGGTCTTCTCGGCAAACGTCATGCCGATATCCTTGAGCCCGTCCTCGGCGCCCTTCAGCACCTCGGTGCCAAAGTCGTCATCCTGGTAGATGACGCAGAACTTCTTGGCGCCGCGCTCCTTGGCCATCCACTTCACGCCCATGCGGATCTGGGTGTAGTAGGGCGCCGCGAAGGAGAACTTCAGCTTGTGCAGCGGCTCGTACATTTCGCGCGCGGCGGTGAGGGGAAAGAGGTTCATCACCCCCTTGTCGAACAGCGTGGGGAAGGTGGCGAGGTTTACCGCCGTGCCGATGGTGCCGACCATGGCGAAGATCTTGTCCTGCTGCACCATCTTCTGCGCCGCGAGCAGGCCCTTCTTCGGGTCGTAGCCGGAATCCTCGGCGATGAACTTGACCTTGCGGCCGTTGATTCCGCCCTGGTCGTTGATCTCGTCGACGCGCATCTGCATGCCGAGGCGCAGCGCCTTGCCGAAACCGGCGAGCGGGCCGGACAGGTCCTGGATGGTGCCGATCACGATCTCGTTCTTGCTGACGCCCATCTGATCGGCGGCCAGCGCCGATGCGCCGGCTCCGACACCCGCGGCGGCGATCAGCGCCACGGCCAGTTTGCTCGTTGTCTTCATTCTGCTTTCTCCTCCATCTAGGGTCGATACGAACCGTTCAGCCGCCCTGCTCGCGATACATGGACTCGATCAGTTCGGCGTATTTTTGGCTGACAAGCTTACGCTTCAATTTCATGGTCGGGGTCAATTCCTCATCTTCCGCCGTGAGTTTCTGCTCGATCAGCCGGAACTTCTTGATCTGCTCCACCCGAGCGAACTCGCGATTGACCCTTTCCACTTCCCCGGCAATCAGCTGCTGCACCTCCGCTGCCCGGCACAGGCTGGTGTAGTTGGAGAAGGGCACGTCGTTGTCCTGGGCGAATTTCTCGACGTTGTCCTGGTCGATCATGATCAGGCAGGTGAGGAAGGACCGCCGGTCGCCGATCACCACGGCGTCGGTAATGTAGGGCGAGAACTTGAGCTGGTTCTCCAGCTCGGAGGGCGTGATGTTCTTGCCGCCGGCGGTGATGATGATGTCCTTGAGGCGGTCGCTGATGCGGTAGTAGCCCTCCGCATCCACGCTGCCGACGTCACCCGTATGCAGCCAGCCGTCGGCGTCGATTGTCTCGGCGGTCTTCTCCGGCTGATTGAGGTAGCCCATGAAGACATTTGGTCCGCGCACCTGGATTTCGCCCTGGTCCGAAAGTCGGATTTCGTTGAGGTTGATGGGCGTCCCGATCGAACCGGGCTTGATGCGTTCCAGGGGCATGCCGGTCGAGCCGCCGCCGGTCTCGGTCATGCCCCACACCTCCAGCATGGGCACGCCCAGCGCCATGTACCAGCGCACCAGGTCAGGCGCGATCGGCGCCGCGCCGGTGATCAGCATGCGGCTGCGGTGGATGCCGATCAGCTTGCGCACGTTGTTGAGGACCAGCACGCGTGCCAGCCAGTGGGCAAAGCGCAGCCCGCCGCCGATGTCCTCGCCCTTCTCGTAGCGGCGCACCATGTCCATGCCGACGCCGATCGCCAGCTTGTACGCCCATTGCTCGAAACCGTTCGATTCCTTGAGCGCGATGTTCACCGCCGAGTAGAACTTTTCCCAGACGCGCGGCACGGCGACGAAAACGGTCGGCGCGATTTCGCGTACGTTCTCGGGGATGGTCTCGGGGTTCTCGACGAAGTTGAGCCGGGTGCCGGTGTACATCGCAAAGTAGGCACCGCCATTACGCTCGGCAACATGGCACAGCGGCAGGAAGCACATGCGCTCGTCGTCTTCGTTCTGCGCGATAGCCGTGTTGAAGCCGCGCAGCGAATGCAGGATATTGCGGTGGGAGAGCATCGCCCCCTTCGGCTTGCCCGTGGTGCCCGAGGTATAGATCAGGATCGCCAGGTCCTCGGCGCGGCGTGCGCCGATGCGTTCGCGCAGCTCTGCCTCCGCATCGGCACCCAGCCGTGCCGCTCGCTCGCGACCCAGTTCGCGCAGGCGTTCGAAGCTGATCACCTGCTCGTCGTGAAGCTGGCGCAGGCCCTCGGTCTCCCAGACCACGATCTTGCGCAGGCCGGGCACCCGGTCACGTACTTCGAGCGCCTTGTCGAGCTGCTCCTCGTCCTCGGCGAACAACACTACCGAGTTCGAATCCGCCAGCAGGTACTCGACCTGGCTGGCGGCATCGGTCGGGTAGATGCCGGAGCTGATGCCGCCGCAGGACAGCACGGCAAGGTCGGAGAAGAGCCATTCCTGACGCGTGTTGCCCAGCACCGAAGCGGTCTCGCCGACGGCAAAGCCGAGTTCGAGCAGGCCCAGCGCGGCCTCGCGCACGATGGCTCCCACCTCGCGCCAGGCCAGGCTCTGCCACAGGCCGAATTTCTTCTGCCGCAACCAGATCGCGTCGCCGCGCCTTTCCACCGCATTCCAGAACAGCAGGGGAAGGGTGTCGCCCGGCATCACGACCGCGTGCTCCGCCCAGTAGCGCTTGCCGTCAAGCCGCCACATCGCTCATCTCCATTGCTTCTTCTTTTTCCACCGCCGCTCACCGCGCACGCCCGACTCCTTCATGCCGAGGTAGAACTCCTTGATGTCGTCCTTCTCGCGCAGCGCGGCGCACGTGTCGTGCATGACGATGCGGCCGATCTCGAGCACGTAGCCGTAGTCGGCGTACTTGAGCGCCATGCGCGCGTTCTGTTCGACGACGAGCAGCGTGACGCCACGCTCGCGGTTGATGCGCACCACGATCTCGAAGATTTCCCGTGTCAGCTTCGGCGACAGTCCGAGGCTCGGCTCGTCGAGCAGCATCAGCGACGGCTTGGCCAGCAGCGCGCGGCTGATTGCCAGCATCTGCTGCTGTCCGCCCGAGAGCTGGCCAGCGGGCTGGTCGCGTCGTGCCTCGAGTATCGGGAAATATTTGTAGACATCCTCGATGTCCCGCGCAACGTCGTCCTTGTCGTGCGCGGGGCGGGTGTAGGCGCCCATCAGCAGGTTCTCGCGCACGGTCAGCAGCGGGAAGATCTCGCGTCCCTCCGGCACATGGACCAGGCCCTGGCGCACGATCCAGGCCGGGTCGCGACCTTCCAGCTTTTCGTGGCGGAAGAGGATGCTGCCTTTCTGCGGATCGAGGATGCCCGAGATGGTCTTGAGGATGGTCGTCTTGCCGGCACCGTTGGAGCCGAGCACCGTGACGATGGAACCGGGCGTGACCGACAGCGATACGCCGCGAATGGCCTTGACCGCACCGTAGGCCGCTTCGACGTTGCTGAGCTGGAGGATGGGAGGCGACTCAGTCGTCATCCTGTCCTCCCAGGTAGGCTTCGATCACTCCCGGATGCGACTGCACTTCCGAAGGCGAACCCAGCGTCAGCACCTCGCCCAGGTTCAATGCCAGTACGCGGTCGGAGACGCGCGACACCAGGCCCATGTCGTGCTCGACCATGATCACGGTAATGCCCAGGTCGTGCTTGATGTCCTCGATCCAGAAACCCATGTCTTCGGTTTCCTCGGTGTTGAGGCCGGAGGAGGGCTCGTCGAGCAGCAACAGCCGGGGCCGCATCGACAGCGCCCGAGCCAGCTCCACCACCTTGCGCACGCCATAGGGCAGGCCGACGACCAGGCTGTCGCGGTAGTGCTGCAGGTCGAGGAACTCGATGACTTCCTCGACCTGGCGCCGGAACTCCAGTTCGGCCCGGCGCACCGAGCCGGTGAACAGGAAGTCCTGCATCCAGCCGGTGTGGCGGTGGCAATGGCGGCCGACCAAGAGGTTCTGCAGCACCGTCGCGTGCTCGAACAATTCGATGTTCTGGAAAGTGCGGGCGATGCCATGGCGGGCCACGACATGGGGCGGCATGCGCGAAATCACTTCGCCCTCGAACCGCACCTCGCCGGAGGTCGGGCGATAGAGCGAGGAGATCAGGTTGAAGATCGTGGTCTTGCCGGCACCGTTGGGGCCGATCAGCGAAAACACTTCGTTGGGCCAGACTTCGAACGACACGTCGTTCACGGCCAGCAGACCGCCGAAACGCACCGACAGATTCTTCGCCTCGAGCAAGGGCGCGGTCATCTCACCCTCTCGGATTTCATGTACGACTTCTGCCGCTTGAACATGCCCTTGCGGTAGAAGGGGAAGATCTGCAGGAAGGTG
>CAYTFA010000092.1:0-7172 GCA_964436755.1 uncultured Rhodocyclaceae bacterium
CAACACCACCAGATCGCCCGGCGCCAGGCCAGCGGCAGCGATCTCGTGCCGGCTGCCGTCGCGGATCACCGTCGCGCGGGGTGACAGCATCGCGCGGATGGCGGCCAGCGCCGCCTCGGCCTTGCCTTCCTGGAAATAGCCGATCAGCGCATTGACCACCACCACGCCGAATATCACGCCGGCATCGAGCCATTCGCCGAGGAAGGCGGTCACCGTGCCCGCCGCCACCAGCACCAGCACCAGCGGCTGCACCACCTGGTCAGCGATGCGCGCCAGCATGCCGCGTCCGGCGCTCGCGGTTGGCCTGTTGGGGCCGTGCGCCGCCAGCCGTTGCGCGGCTTCATCTTCACTCAGGCCGTGGGCGGGGTCGACGTCGTGGTGCCGGCTCAACGTGGCGGCGTCGAGTGCATGCCAATCGGGTGGCGGGGCGGTCAAGGCGGTGTGGCGGGGCTACGATCCAGCGGAAGCCACAATTTTGCCACCGTCCCGCGAAGGCTGACTTTTGCCTCGTGGGATGCCGCGCGATCGCCATGACTGACTGTCGAGTCGCCGCGCTCCAGTCGTAGTTCGCCGCCATGCAATTCGGCGATCCGCTGCACGATGGAAAGCCCGAGGCCGCTGCCGGTCGCCGTCGCCCCGCTGCCGCGACGGAAGCGCTGCAGGACCGCGTCGCGTTCGGCCTCGGGGATGCCCGGGCCATCGTCGGCGACGACGAGCAGTGCCCGGTCCGCGTCGCGCGAGATCGACACCGAGACCCTGCCGCCGTGCGGCGTATGCCGCAGGGCGTTGGCGACCAGGTTGCGCAGGGCAACGGCCAGCAGCAGCGGATCGCCGCCGACGGGTGTTGTCGCGCCGTCCTCCAGCGACAGCGCGCTGCCCTTGGCGATTGCCTCGCCGGCGAAGTCGGCCAGCACGTCGGCCGCCAGGGCGCGCAAGTCGACCTCGGCGCGCGCCGCGCCGTGCGGCGCGTCGAGCCGGGCCAGGGTCAGCATCTGTTCGACCAGATGCGCGGAGCGGTCACAGCCGGCGACGATCTGGCGCAGGGCGTGGTCGCGTTCGGCATCAATCGCCGTGCCGAGGGCGACCTGGGCCTGCGCCTTCAGCGCGGCGAGCGGCGTGCGCAGTTCGTGCGCCGCGTCGGCGGTGAAGCGGCGTTCGTTCTCCAGCGCGCGCTCGATGTCGGCGAAGAGGCGGTTCAGGCGGTCGATCAGCGGCCTGACTTCGCGCGGCGCGCCCTCGCGCGGGATCGGTTCCAGCCGCTCCGGCGCCCGCGTTTCGACTTCGTTGGCCAGGCGGCGCAACGGACGCAGGGCGAAGGTCACCGCCAGCACCAGCAGCAGCGCCAGTAGCGGAAAGGCGATCAGCACAGGCTTGGCCAGGTGCTCGGCGATCTCGCCGATCAGTTCCTCGTGTTCGTGTTCGAATTCGGCGCGCACGGCAGCCGGCAGCTCGGCCATCAGTTCGTGGATCTCGTGGTGCGCCTCGCGCCAGACCACGAAGGCGGTGGTCAGCCAGACCAGGCCGACAGCAAGCAGGATCAGCCCGACCAGGCGGGCGCGCAGGGAATTCATCCGGAATCCTTGGGGATCACGTAGCCGATGCCGCGCAGGGTGTGGATGCGCTGCGCGCCGAGCTTCTTCCGCAGGTGGTGGATGTAGACCTCGACCGTGTTGCTGCCGATTTCCTCGCCCCAGGCGTAGAGCTGCTGTTCGAGCTGCGCGCGCGACAGGGCGCGGCCGGCGCTTTGCATGAGCACGTGCAGCACGTCGAATTCCTTGGCCGACAATTCGACGGGCTGTCCGTCGCAATCAACACTGCGCTGTGCCGGGTCGAGGCGGATGCCGGCGGCGGCGAGCATTGGCGCCGGCTGGCCGCCGGCGCGACGCAGCAGCGCGCGCAGGCGTGCCTGCAACTCGCCCAGGTCGAAGGGCTTCACCAGATAGTCGTCGGCGCCGGCGTCGAGCCCGGCGATGCGGTCTTCCACGGTGTCGCGCGCGGTAAGGATCAGCACCGGGGTCGCCTGGCCGGCCGCGCGCAGCTTGCGCAACACGGCGAGGCCATCCTTGCGCGGCAGACCGAGGTCGAGCACCACGGCGGCATAGTCCTCGACCGCCAGCGCGGTGTCGGCGGTGACGCCGTCCTTCACCCAGTCGACGGCATGGCCGGCCTGCTTGAGGCCGGCCTGCACCGCATCGCCCAGCAGGGCGTCGTCTTCAACCAGCAGGATTCTCATGCCGGATTTGCTTGCGGCCCGTGAACATCGCCTTCACCAGATTCTCATGATGCAGCCAGCTGCTTACGAGCACTCCCGCAATGTGAATGATGACCACCGCCATCATGCCATTGGCCGCCGCTTCGTGCAGTTCCTCCATGAAATGGCCGCCGATCTCGTTGTAGTTGGCATAGCCGCTGGCAGCGGCGACGACGCCGAAGGCCAGCAGCAGGAAGATCGCTACGGCACCGGCAGGATTGTGGCCGACATAGTGCTGCGGCCGTCCGGCAAGCAGGGACTTCAGGTAGGCAAACACCTTGCCCGGCGTGGGCAGGAAGTCGGCGAAGCGCGAGTGCGCGCCGCCGACGAAGCCCCAGAGGATGCGGAAGGCAATCAGGCCGGCGAGGCTGTAGCCGGCGGCGACATGGACGTCGCGCAGCTTCTCGGACTCCGCAGTGACGAAGGCAACGAGGAAGCTGGTGGCGAGCGACCAGTGGAAGATGCGCGTGGGCAGGTCCCAGACGCGGATGGAGCGGCTTTCGTTGATCATGGCGGACCTCACTTGGGAATGATGACGGAGCGTTCGCTCCAATCGCCGTCGGCGCCGCGGGCATGGCAGGCGGTGCAGTTGGCCGGGCTCTTGACCGAAGCGCGCTTCCAGGTCGCGGGGTCGACTTCGCGATGCTTGCGCTTGAAATAGGCCGTGTCCGAGATGCGCAACAGCGGCTGACCTTTCGCGTCGGCCGTGACGCCGGTCTTGCGGCCGCCGGCGTTGGTGCCGAGGTAATCGGAAATCGCCGTACGGCGGGCGGGATCGAGGCTGGCATCGCTGCCGAAGTGCTTGTCCAGCCCGTTCATCACGTGCAGCCAGGAATGGGCGTCCAGCAGCTGCGGGGGATAGGCGAGGTGGCAACTGCCGCATTCCTCGCGGTAGATCGGGTTGCTGGGTACCGGCAGCCGGTCGGCGCGGGCAGGCAGCACGACGGCGGCAAGCAGGACGGTCAGGGCGAATTGTCGTTTCATGTGCGTCTCCGGGCTACTTGAGGCTCAGCAGCCAGGCCAGCGTGTCGGCCTTTTCCTGCGGGCTGCAGGCGCGGTTGAGGGTGTCGTTGCAGTTGCGGCGGAACCACTTCTCCACCTTCGCGGCATCGGCGAAGCGTTCCGCGTTGGCCGCCGGTGCCAGCGCGCCGATCACCTTGTCGGTCTTGGCGTGCCGGCCGGGCTGCGTCGGCTTCTCGGTATGGCAGGAGGCGCAGCTCCATTCGCCGCCCTGCCTGGTGTTGAAGAAGCGTGCACCGCGTTCGACGGATCCGGCGGCGCCGGCTTCCTTTTCGAAGCGGGCGAGGAAGTCGCGCGGGGTCTCGGCATGCACGCCGGTCGCCGCGAGCAGAAGCGCGACAAGCAGGGCGGGTTTGTTCATTTACGTACTCCATGAGGTTCGATGGACGCATCATGGAGCGCGCCGCTTAAACGGCGCTTAAGGGCCGTCGCCGCTGTCGCGGCGCGGCAGACGGGCGTCTAGCGGGTGCGGATCGCCTGCCCGGTGGTGATGAACATCAGCGTGCGTGCCTCGCGGATGTCGGCATGCAGGCCCTCGACCAGGGGTGGGTTGGCCGGAACGTCGGAGCTCCAGGCCAGCAGGAAGTTGGCGCCGGAGCCGCCGGCCGTGTCGGTGCGCGGGACGAAGATCTCATGGGTGCCCAGCGGCGGAATCACCAGCGGTGTCGCGACATAGGCGCGCACCAACTTGCCCTGGGTGTCGTAGTAGCGCGCCCACTGCAGCTTGATTGCAGCCTGAGGATCGGTATTGCGGATGCTGATGTGCGTGGACACCAGCGTCTGCGCCGGCTTGCCGTCGCGCCCCGGATCCCCATGGTAGACATGCGAATAGACCGGCAGGTACAGGGTCTGCCCCGTCAGCAACTGGGGCTCGTCGCCGGCCCGGACGGCACCCGCGGCGGCGAGACCGAAGACGGCAAGCAGCAGGGCGAAACGAGGCAGGACGGATTTCATCGACATGCTCCGCAGAAGGACTGTAGCGTTGCCGGTGATTCTACTGCGCCCGTCCGCGCGTGAAGTTGCCCGGGGCGGCAAGCGTCGCGCCGGAGCGCCCGGCGTGACGGCTTTGCAGGCGGCGCAGCGATTCCGCGGGCGGGCAGGCGTCGTGGGTAGAATGCCGGAGCAAGGGGCGTGTCCGGCTGAAGCTGTCCGGCCTCCGTCTTCGTGAGCTGCAGCCGTTGCAAACCGGGAAGAAGCCAAACCATGAAATACGCAAAGATCGTCGGACTGTTTTTCGCAGCCTTCCTGCTGAATCGCGCGGCACCGGCGATCCTCGAGCGTCTGGCGCAACTCGGTGGCACGGAGACGGCCATCGCCGATTCGCTGTGGTGCCTTGGGCTTTTCCTGGTGTTCGGCTGGGCCTGCAGCAAGCTGTCCGAGGGCACGGTCTTCCCCAACTTCACGCTGCAACTGCTGGTCGGCATCGTGCTGCACGATGCCCTGGCGCCGATCGCTGCGCAACCCATGCTCGCCGTGGTGGCCTGTACCGCGCTGGCCGCCATCATCCTAAAGGGCGGCGGCGACGAACTGGACCGGCTCGACTTCGTCAAGATCGCCTTCCCGACGGTGATGATCGCCGTGATCGGCTACCTGATCACCTTCCTCATCATGTTCCCGTTGCTGATGATGATGGGACTCAACGGCAAGACCGCTGCGCTGCTCGGCGCCATCCTTGGTTCCACCGACCCGGCTGCGCTGATTCCCACGCTGAAGCGCATCGTGTTCAAGGAGGAATACAAGCGGCTGTCGAGCATTTCCGTTGCAGAGAGCGCGCTCAACGACGCGGTAGGCGCCATCTTTACCGCAGCGGTGGCAGCCATGGTTCTTGCCGGTACGCCGCTGGATACGCTGGGTGGCCTGGTCACGGGCCTGTTCAGCGCCGAGAACCTGCTTGGGCTGGGCAAGCAATTCCTGTTCGGCACGATTGCGGGCATCGCCGGCTGGGGTGCGATGTATGCGTACGAAATCCACAAGTCGCGCGACAAGGCGCGCGAACTCGGCGAGACCACCTACGACTTCGCCGTCGTGCTGGCCGTGCCGCTGGTGACCTTCCTGCTGGCGCAGGTCATCCACGGCAACGGCTTCCTGGCGGCCTTCGTCGCCGGCCTGCTGGCCAACTACAACCATGGCACCAAGCTCTTCCACACCACGCTGCACACCATGGAGATCCAGGTCGAGAGCATCGCCAAGCCGACCATCTTCATGATGGTGGGCCCCTTCGTTGCGCTCGGCAATCTCTGGGACTCGGCACTCCTCGGGCTGCTGGTGTCGGCCGTGTTCATCCTCGTCGCCCGTCCTGTTGCGGTCATGCTGTCGATGCTGCCGACCGACCTGAGCATGAAGGATAAGCTGTTCCTGAGCATCGTGCGCGAGACGGGGGTGATACCGGTGGTTCTCGCGGTCATCACCGTCGCCCAGTTCCCCGAGCTGACCCTGCTGATGCCGCTGACCGCCTGGGTCGTGATCTGGACCCTGACCCTGCTGCCGGCGGTAACGCCCTGGTGGTCGCGCCGTCTGGGTGTCGTCGAATAGGGTTCCGGTTTCGCGGCGGGTCGCTTGAACTTTCGCCGATTTGCGCCATCTATGGTGGCGCGCCCTGAGCCGTGCAGGCTGAAGGGCCTTCCTTGGAGGATCGCATGAAACGTATTGTCCTTTTCATCGTCACCAACCTCGCCGTGATGCTGGTGCTGTCCGTAGCGGCCAGCGTGCTCGGCGTCAATCGCTTCCTTGCCGCGAACGGGCTCAACATGGGCCTGCTGCTGGGCTTTGCCGGCCTGATGGGCTTTGGCGGCGCCTTCGTCTCGCTGGCCATGTCGAAGATGATGGCCAAGTGGTCGACCGGCGCGCGCGTCATCGAGACGCCGCAGAATTCCACCGAGTTCTGGCTGGTCGAGACGGTGCGCAAGCAGACTGAAAAGGCCGGCCTGGCGATGCCGGAAGTGGCCATCTACGAAGGTGAACCGAATGCGTTCGCCACCGGGCCGAGCCGGAACAACTCGCTGGTCGCCGTGTCCACGGGCCTCCTGCAGGGCATGACCAAGGAGGAGGTGGAGGCCGTGCTGGCGCACGAGGTCAGCCACGTCGCCAACGGCGACATGGTGACGCTGACGCTGATCCAGGGCGTGGTCAACACCTTCGTCATCTTCCTGTCGCGGGTGGTCGGCTACCTTGTCGACAGTTTCCTGCGGCGCGGCGATTCGCAGTCCTCCGGGCCAGGCATCGGCTATACGATCACCGTAATCGTGTGCGACCTGCTCTTCGGCATCCTGGCCAGCATGATCGTCGCCTGGTTCTCGCGGCAGCGTGAGTTCCGCGCCGACGCCGGTGCCGCGGGCCTGACGGGCTCGCCGCGTCCGATGATCGCCGCGCTGCAACGGCTCGGCGGCATGGCGGTGGAACCGCTGCCGAAGAGCCTGGCGAGTGCCGGCATCGCCGGCGGTTCGAGCTGGTCGGCCCTGTTCGCCAGCCATCCGAGCATGGAAGAGCGCATCGCCGCGCTGCAGTCGCTCGGCCGCTGACGCACTGCTGCACCAGGGGCCGCCGGCTATAATCGGCGGCCCTTTTTCCTGCTCCGCTGCCGTGTCCGAACGCCTCGTCGTCGCGCTGCAATACCTGTTGCCGAAACAGGCGCTGACCGCATTGGCCGGCAAGTTCGCCGGGGCGCGCGCAGGGCGCGTCACCACGGCGGCGATTCGCGCCTTCGTTGACCGCTATGGCGTCGACATGGACCTGGCGGCCAATCCGGATATCGCCGGCTACGCCACCTTCAACGAGTTCTTCACGCGGCCGCTGAAGGCCGATGCGCGGCCACTCGCCGACGCGGCCTTCGTCTGCCCGGTGGATGGGGCGATCAGCCAGTTCGGCGCCATCGAGCGCGACCAGATCTTCCAGGCCAAGGGGC
>CAYTFA010000093.1:0-7159 GCA_964436755.1 uncultured Rhodocyclaceae bacterium
ATGGCGGCCTGTTCGCCACCGTATGCGAGATGAGCTTCGCCTCGCACGTCGGCGTCTCGCTGCACCTGGACGGCCTGTGCTTCGACCCCATGGGTGCCGATGTGGATGGCAGCGAGCGCGCGCCGCAGACCAGCGGCCGCGTGCGCGACCGCCTGCTGGCGGCCCTGTTCTGCGAGGAGCTCGGCGCCGTGCTGCAGATCCGCCGCGCGGAGCGCGAGGACGTCATGCGTGTGCTGCGCGACGCCGGCCTCGGCGCGTGCACCCACGGCATCGGCACCCCCAACGACGCCGACGAAGTACGCTTCTGGCGCAACGCGCGCGCCGTGTTCGCCGCGCCGCGCGCCGAACTGCAGCGCACCTGGAGCGAAACCAGCTTTCAGATCGCGCGCCTGCGCGACGACCCGGGCTGTGCGCAGGAGGAATTCGACGCGCTGCTCGATCGCGACAACCCTGGGCTGTCGGTGGTCGCCACGACGCCGGCGGCGCCCTTCGTTGCCGGCGGCGCGCGGCCGAAGATGGCAATCCTGCGTGAGCAGGGCGTCAACGGCCAGGTCGAGATGGCGGCCGCCTTCGACCGCGCCGGTTTTGCCGCCTTCGACGTGCATATGTCCGACCTGCAGTCCGGCCGCGTGCGGCTCGCCGACTTTGCCGGGCTGGCCGCCTGCGGCGGCTTTTCCTACGGCGACGTGCTCGGCGCCGGCCAGGGCTGGGCCAAGTCCGTGCTGTTCAACCCCCGGCTGCGCGACGAGTTCACCGCCTTCTTCGGCCGCGCCGACAGCTTTGCGCTGGGCGTCTGCAATGGCTGCCAGATGATGGCCCACCTGGCGCCCATCATTCCCGGTGCCGACGCCTGGCCCACCTTCCAGCGCAACCGCAGCGAGCAGTTCGAGGCCCGCGTCGTGATGGTCGAGATTCCGTCGTCGCCTTCGATCTTCCTCGCGCCGCTGGCCGGGGCGCGGCTGCCGGTGGTCGTCAGTCATGGCGAGGGCCGCGCCGAGTTCGCCGCCGGCCGCACCGGCCGGCCTGCGGTGGCGATGCGCTATGTCGACAACCGCGGCGCCGTCGCGACGAGCTATCCCTTCAATCCGAACGGATCACCCGAGGGTATTGCCGCCGTGACCACCGCCGACGGACGTTTCACCATCATGATGCCGCACCCGGAGCGCGTCTTCCGCAGCGTCCAGATGTCCTGGCATCCGGCTGGCATGGGCGAGGACGGCCCCTGGCTGGAGATGTTCCGCAACGCCCGGCGCTGGCTGGGCTAGCCGCCCCGGCGCGCAGCTACGCGCCGGGCCATTGCAGGTCCGCGAACTCGGGCCTGATCGATCGTACCCACGCGTCTTGAAACTGACGGAAGTCTGACCGTAATGGGTCGCGCGTGCCGTAATTGGCTGGCGAGTATGTTGATCCAAGTCAAGGCCGACTCGCTGGGCGGTATGACAATGAAAAACTGGTCAAGGTCGGGTGTGCTTGCGATGCCGGAAATAAGAGAAGCGAAGGCGAAAGGCGTTGTGCAGGCAGCAGCGCTCGCCATTGTTTGCTTTTTGGCGGTAACCCTTGTCGCGGGCTGGATGCAATTCACGCGAGTGCGCGAGCGCGTGGAGATGGACCTGCTGATGACGGCAAAGGCCATGAGTAATTCGGTGGGTCAGGAACTCGGCGATATCCTGCAGTTTACGCAGGCGCTCAACGCAGTACTCCTTCCCGATCTTCTGGAACGCAAGTTCTCGCATGCTCATGCGATTGCACTTCGCGCCGTCAAGGCGTCCCAGCTTGCCCATCATATCGCCCTGACCGAGCACTCAGGTCAGCAAGTGCTGAATACCCTCACCGAATTCGGTGCGCCCCTGCCCATTACCAAGAACCTGGATCGGATTCACGAAGTCTTCAAGACCGGCAAGCCAAGGATATCCAACCTCTCGCGCGGAACCATATCGCGCCAGTTCGAAATCTTTGTCGATGTACCGGTGATGCGCGATGGGCAGGTGATCTATGTCCTCACCAGCGTGATCAACGTCAGCCAGCTCGACAAGGTATTGAGCAGCCAGAACCTGTCGAGTGACGGGATCGCGGTCGTCTTCGACCGTGAGGCCGTGATACTGGCAAGAACGCGCAATGCCCATCAATTCGTCGGGAAGAAGGTATCCGAACTCTTCCAGGCGGAGTTGTCGCGCCGTGCTTCCGGCACGTTCCAGAACGTCACGCTGGAAGGCCAAACGACGATTGCAGCCTTCGATCGCGAAGCGAAAAGCGGGTTTGGGGTGGGAATCGGCTTCCCCCTGGAGCATGTCATCCGGGAATCGGCGGGCTATTTGCCCGTAACCGCCTTGATATCCCTGATTGCCATCCTGGCCCTGATGACGTCGTGGCAGTATGCGATCCGCCTGAGGCAGCGTCGCGAAAGCGAAGCGCAGCTCAGGCAGTTCGTTTCGAGCACGCCCGCTGCGCTGGCCATGTTCGACCGGAACGGTAACTACCTGGCCAACAGCCAACGTTGGGCGGACGTATTCAAGGTCGATGACGTTTCTAAGTCTGATTCGGCTGCTGTGGAAGGCGGCCTGGCCAGGCTGCCGCAGCGCTGGCAAGGGTCACTCGATCTGGCGCTGCAGGGGAAACCGAGCCACGCGGACGAAGATCAGGTAGGCAAAGACTCCTGGCTCCGGTGGGATGTGCGGCCCTGGTTGGCCGCGGACGGCAAAGTTGGCGGAATCGTCGTTCTGAGCGAAGACATTTCCGAGCGCAAGCGGGCCGAGCAGGCATTGCGCGACAGTGAGGAACGCTTTCGACGCGTCTCCGACAACGCAGACGTGGGGCTTGTCAGGTGCGATCGCAACTGGATCTATCAGTCCGCCAATCCGGCCTATGCCAGGTTGGTCGGAAGGTCGGTCGATGACATCGTCGGCCAACCCTTGTCCGCGATCGTGAGCAAGGAAACACTGGAATCGATCAGGCCCTATGTCGAGCAGGCCTTGAATGGCCAAAGGGTCAGCTACGAGGCGGCGGTGAGGTATCAGGACAGGGAGCCCCTCTGGCTTAGCGTCAGCTACGCACCTGACGTCGACGCCGGCGGCAACATTGGGGGGTGGGTCGCCAGCATCAGCGACATCACCGAGCGCAAGCAGGTGCAGGAAGCCATTGCCCAAAGCGAGGCCTACCTGCGCCAACTGTTCAACAGCATGCAGAACGGCTATGCCCATTGCCAGATGCTGTACGAAGGCGATAGCCCCGTGGATTTCATCTACCTCCGCGTCAACCCGGCCTTCGAAGCGCAAACCGGGCTGAAGGGGGTCGCAGGCCGCAGGGTCAGCGAGGTCATCCCCGGGATTCGTGAGTCCGACCCGGGTCTGTTCGATGTGTACAGCCGGGTGGCACGCGGAGGCCACCCCGAGCAGTTCGAAATGTTCGTCGAAGCCTTGCAAGCGTGGTTCAGCGTCAGCGTATTCAGCCCGGGCCCGGACCAATTTGTCTCGGTGTTCGACGTGGTGACCGAGCGCAAGCGCGCGGAAGCCGAACTGGATCGCTACCGGAAGAGCCTGGAAGAACAGGTGCGGCAACGCACGGCCGACCTGGCCGACGCCAATGAACAATTGCGGGCCCTGATGCAGGCCAGCTCCAATGTCATCTATCAGATGAACGGCGACTGGACTGAAATGAGTTCTCTTCAGGGCCGTGATTTCATTCCGGACACGCACGAACCGAACCGGACCTGGCTCGACAGGTATATCCCGCCCGAAAATCAGCACGAGGTGATGTCGGTCATCAGACACGCCATACAAACCCGAAGTGCCTTCGAATTGCGGCATCCGGTCATCCGCACGGACGGCAGCATCGGCTGGACATATTCGCGGGCGATACCCGTCCTCGACGAGAACGGCGACGTCGGCAAATGGTTCGGCATGGCCAGTGACATCACCGCGGAGAAAGCGGCGGAACAGGCGCTCCTGCAGGCCAAGCAGGACGCCGAGCGCAGCGCCGTGGCGAAGAGCGAGTTCCTGGCCAACATGTCGCACGAAATCCGGACGCCGCTGAACGGGGTTCTGGGCATGGCCCAGATCGGCTACCGCGACAGCGTCGGGCGGCACAAGGCACAGGAGACGTTCAGTCGAATCCTTGATTCGGGAAAGCTGCTGCTCACCGTGATCAACGACATCCTCGACTTCTCCAAGATCGAGGCCGGCAAACTCGACGTCGAGTCGGTTCCGCTGAGCCCGGCGAAGCTCATCGACGACCTGAGCCAGACCATCACGAACCTGGCGGAATCGAACCTTGAACTCAGGATCGAAAAGACGGATTTGCCGCTGGCCGTTCTCGGCGATCCTGTGCGGATCAGCCAGATTCTCTTGAACCTGTTGTCCAATGCGGTCAAATTTACCGAGCGTGGCGAGGTAGGCCTCAGCGCACGCCGCGAGGGGGACGAACTGGTGTTTGCGGTACGGGACACCGGCATGGGCATGGCGCCGGAGGCGATCGTCCGGCTGTTCCAGCCGTTCACGCAGGCAGACACTTCCACGACCCGCAAATTCGGGGGCACGGGCCTGGGCCTGGTAATCAGCCGGCGCCTGGCCGAACTCATGGGGGGTTCCCTGGGCGTGGAAAGTGCGGTTGGCAAGGGCAGCACTTTCACGCTGCGGCTGCCGTTGCAGGAGACCGAGGCACCGGTGCCGACCGGTGTCGCGACCGTGATCGGAGCCCGGCGGCTGGCCGGGCTGAGGCTCCTGGTGGCCGAAGACAACACGATCAATCAAATAGTGATCCAGAACCTGTTGCAGGGGGAAGGGGCAGAAGTCGCGTTGGCGGAGAATGGCAGGCAGGCGGTGGAGTTGGTGGAACGTGCCTCGACACCATTCGATGCCGTGCTGATGGACGTGCAGATGCCGGAAATGGATGGTCTTGAAGCTACGGCACTGCTGCGGCAATCCCACCCGAACCTGCCGGTCATCGGGCAGACGTCCCATGCGCTGAAGGAAGAACACGACAAATGCCAGGCGGCGGGGATGACGGCCATCGTCCAAAAACCGATCGACGTCGAAGTAATGGTATCCACGGTGATGGAGCAGGTGCACCGGCCGGTGAACGCGGGGAGGGTATTGGTCCCGGTGCCTGATGTCTCGCCCCCGGCGGTGGCCGTAACAGTGGATTGGGCAGCGCTGGAGCGGCGTTACCCTGGACGGAAGGAGTTCATCGATCGCCTGGTGAGCCTGACGCTGCAGACGGATGGCGATGACGGCAACCGGATGCGCGCCCTGGCATCGGAAGGTGATATGGTGGCGATTGGCCGCTTTGCACATGACCTGAAGACATTGGCAGGAAACGTTTTTGCGACAGAGGCGCAGCAATTGGCCATGCGGACCATGGACAGTGCCCGTACCAAGGACCCGGAAACGTCCCGGCATGCCAATGATCTGGCGGATGCGCTGGATCGAATGTTCGATGCGCTCAGGCGCGGGCGACCGGCCTAGCGTGCCCGCGCGCCGGGTTGCGGACCATGCTCTGGAGTGCTGACGAGTTCCTGCTGCTGCTGATCTTGCTGGCGGGACTGCTCGCCGCAATCGAAGCGGGGTTCCGCATCGGTCACCGCGTCAGCCTGCGCAGCAACGATGCCGACAAAACCCACGTCGGGCTGCTGCAGTCGGCGGCCCTGGGGCTGCTGGCGCTGCTGCTCGGATTTGCCTTCTTCATGGCCGCGTCGCGCTACGACGCACGCAAGGCACTGGTCCTGGAGGAAGCCAATGCGATCGGTACGGCCTACCTGCGTGCCGGCATGTTGCCGGCGGAGCCGGCAAAGCAAGCGCGGCGCCTTTTGCGCGAGGACGTCGCCGCGCGCCTTGGCTTCTTTGCGGCCGGCATCGATCCCGCGTTGCTCGACAAGGCCAATGCCGAGGCAGAACGGTTGGAAGCCGCGCTTTGGGCGCTTGCGCTCGACGCGGCGCGGGACGATCCCCGCTCGGTCTCTGCCGGGCAGTTCGCCGAGGCGGTGAATGCTGTCATCGACGTCCATGAAAAACGCCGTGTGGCGCTGGACGATCATGTGCCCGAGGCGGTGCTGTACCTGCTCGTCGGCCTGGCGGCCGCCACGCTCGGCCTGGTTGGCTATGCCTGCGGACTGGCCCGGCGCCGACGATTTGGCGCAAACCTGGTGTTCGCGCTGCTCGTGGTTCTTGTCATCATCACCATCCTCGATCTCGATCGGCCCCGACGCGGACTGATCGAGGTTTCGCAGGCGAGTCTGATTCGCCTGCAGGCATCGTTGCAGCGCGACGCGCGCTGAGTCTCGCCCGGCCCGTATCGGCCATTACCAGCGGCTGGCGTGTCTCCGTAGTTTCGTACTTGGGACACCCTCGAATGGCTGGTTTTCGGCAAGCAATTGGTACCTTGCACTGTCTCAATGCGGACACAAGTGGCCATTTGCAAATTATTGCCCGAGCGGGCGCTTTGACCTGTCGGAAATGGATTGCGATTGGGTCCGAATGCTTTAGTCAAATCCTGCGGGAAGCGCCGCGCAGACCCATCAACGCCACCTTGCCGTAGGTCCGCTTCGATGCCCGAAACTAACGCTTTGGGTCGGCTAAATCCCGTGACGAAGGGTCGCTACTAGAAATGAAGATCCAGCAGCGGACTTGGAGTGGCCCTACAATGCTGTTTGGGTCGTTAGGGCTCCCTGACGGATGGCCTTGGATAGGAAATGAAGCAAGACCGCTTTTTGGGTATATCGGAAATTGATCTCGAGCACGCCGAAATATTCAAGGCACTGGAGATACTGGCGGATCAAGTTGAGCGCAGGCAACCCATGACTATGATCCATGACAAACTGGGTATGCTTCAAGAGCTATTTCTTAAGCATACCCAGCGCGAAGAATCGCTCATGAGTTCGCTGAAAATATCAAATTATCTCGAGCACAAGAGCAGGCATGCGGAAATTCTAAGAAAGATAATCGAGCTTGGCGAAAGTGCAGACGGCCTGACCTCGCAAAGGGAGATGAACAAGAGACTTTCAGATACCTTGGCTGAGCATATAGAGATTTACGACATGCAGATTGCCGATGGTGTTCAGCAGCTCATTAAGGCCATTCACGCTCATGAGGCCTTTGAAGAAGAGGGTTCAGAGCTTAGAGGTTGATCTGACGAAGGCCGGGCTGCCCAAGGCAGATGGATCAATCCG
>CAYTFA010000094.1:0-7114 GCA_964436755.1 uncultured Rhodocyclaceae bacterium
TGCCGTGCCGGCGCCCCTGGTTGCGCCCGGCGAGCTTGGCTTCGTACATGCTGTGGTCGGAGTGCGCCTGCAGGAGGTCGAGGGTAGTACCGTCCACGGGATAGCTGGCGACGCCGATGCTGACGGTCGTGCGGATCACGTGCCCGGCCAGGGCAATCGAGCTGGTCTCAACGGCCAGGCGCAGTTTTTCCGCGACCTCGAGGGCGCCTTCAACCGGAGTCTCCGGCAGCAGCACGACGAATTCGTCGCCGCCCTGGCGGGCAAGTATGTCCGCCTGGCGCAACTGCCGGTGCATGGTGTCGACCAGGGCCTTGATCAGGGTGTCGCCGGCCTTGTGGCCGAACTGGTCGTTTACCTGCTTGAGGTTGTCGCAGTCGATGCCGAGCAGGCTGATGGGCCGGTTGTAGCGCACGGCCTGGCCGAACAGGCGGTCGGCGATGATGGCGAAGCCCCGGCGGTTGAGGGCGCCCGTCAGCTCGTCGGTTTCGGAGAGCAGCCTCGCCTTGCTGAGTCCGTAGCGTATGTCCGACGCGAACATCGTCGTCGTGTACGCGACGAGGACGAAGGGGGCGAACACGGCGAACATCCCTGCCGCGTAGCGCAGCGAGATCACCCCGTCGAGCGAAAATTCGCCTGCGAGGAAGATGAAGCAGACACCGATCAGGAGCAGCTCGAGCAGCGTGGTGAGCTTGCCCAGCGCAAGCGCGCTGGCGATGATCACCAGCAGGTAGGTGTTCAGCAGCGGGCTCTCGAGTCGCCCCGTGTGCCAGACCGCCCAGGTGATGAAGGCGGTCATGATCCAGGTTTCCACCGCCAGCTTCCAGCGCGACTCGTGCTTGAAGAAGCGGGCATAGCGGAAACCCATGACGAACAGGGCGTAGGCGACCAGGGTGAATGCGGCGGACGCCTGGTCGGCGGCATCGGTGCCGCCGAAGACGTGATAGAGCAGCACCACGCTGAGGAGCAGCCACTCGATCTCGGCGATCGAGCGGGACAAACCGCGCAGCTCTTCCTCCTCGATGGAGATCGGGCCTTCCCGCGGATCGTTCTTCGTGCGCATGGAATGCGGCCGTCGCGCCGCGCGTCTGTGCTGGTCGGACGATTATGCCACCGGCCGCCGCGTGCGCCGGGTTTGGGCTAGGATTACATGTTCCTCCGCTGCCCGTGCACCGACCTCCATGATCAACGAACTGCTGCCAACGCTGACGCCGAAGATCGCCGCGCTGCGCCGCGACCTGCACGCCCATCCGGAGCTTGCGTTCGACGAACGGCGCACAGCCGAAAAGGTGGCTGCCCACCTCGAAGCGCTCGGCCTTGAGGTGCATCGCGGCATTGCCCGCACCGGGGTGGTGGCGCGCCTGTCTGCCGGGACAGGCACGCGTGCCATTGGCTTGCGTGCCGACATGGATGCCCTGCCGCTGCAGGAGTTGAACAGCTTTCCCCACCATTCGGTCCATCCGGGCCGGATGCATGCCTGCGGCCACGACGGCCATACGGCGATGCTGCTGGGGGCTGCGGAGGCGCTGACGACGTTGCGCGGCTTCGACGGCACGGTGTATTTCATCTTCCAGCCCGCCGAAGAGCATGAAGGCGGCGGACGCGCGATGGTCGAGGAGGGTCTCTTCGAGCGCTTCCCGATGGAAATGGTGTTTGGCCTGCACAACTGGCCGGGGTTGGCCGCGGGCAGCTTCGCCGTGGTCGACGGTCCGGTGATGGCCGGCGCCGATCGCTTCGAAATCGTCCTGACCGGTCGTGGTGGCCACGCCGCGATGCCGCACCAGGCGGCCGACGTCGTCGTCGCCGGTAGTGCCCTGGTGCAGGCGGCGCAAACACTCGTGTCGCGCAACACCGATCCGCTGCAGGCGGCAGTGGTCAGTGTGACGCGCTTCCAGGCGGGGCACGCCGACAATGTCCTGCCGGAAAGCGCGGTGCTCGGCGGCACGGTGCGCACCCTGAGCGGCGACCTGCAGGACCGGCTGGAGGCCGGCCTGCGGCGCGTCTGCGCCGGTATCGAGGCGACTTACGGCGTGGGCGTCGAGCTACGTTACGAGCGTGGCTATCCGCCGACCGTGAATGCGCCGGACCCCAGCTTCATCGCACGCGAGGTGGCGCGTCAGGTGGCCGGCGACGGCCAGGTGCACATCGACCTGGCGCCGAGCATGGGTGCCGAGGATTTCGCCTACATGGCGCAGGTGGTGCCTGGGTGTTACGCCTGGCTCGGCAATGGTCCGGGAGAGGGCGGCTGCCTGCTGCACAGCCCGCATTACGACTTCAACGACGCAGTGATCCCGACCGGTATTCGCTACTGGGTGCGGCTCGTCGAGCGCACGCTGGCACCCGCCGCCTGAAAAGAAACGGGGCGGCCGTGGCCGCCCCGCGGGCTTGCGCTGCGCTGTGGCTTACTTGACGCGGTTACGGTACTCGCCGGTGCGCGTGTCGATCTCGATCTTGTCGCCGATCTCGACGAAGGGCGGTACGGGAACCTCCATGCCGCTGCCGAGCTTGGCCGGCTTCATGACCTTGCCGGAGGTGTCGCCCTTGACCGCGGGCTCGGTGTAGGTGACTTCGCGCACGACCGATGTCGGCATTTCCACCGAAATCGCCTTGCCGTCATAGAACACCACCTCGACGGGCATGCCGTCCTCGAGGTAGGGGATGGCATCGGACATGTTGTCGGCCTCGACCTCGTACTGGTTGTATTCCGTGTCCATGAAGACGTACATGGGGTCGGCGAAGTACGAATAGGTGCACTCCTTGCGCTCGGGCACGACCTGGTCGAACTTGTCGTCGGCCTTGTACACCGCCTCGGAGGCCGCGCCGGTGAGCAGGTTCTTGAACTTGAACTTGACGACGGCAGCGCTGCGGCCGCCCTTGTTGTACTCGGCCTTCTGCACCACGAGCGGATCCTTGCCGACCATGATGACGTTGCCGGCGCGGAGTTCCTGAGCGATTTTCATGACGTGAGTCCCGGGCGGAAATGATAAACAGGCTATTTTACCCGTTCCAGGCAGAACTCGACAAGGTTTGTCGCCAGATCCGGCCGGCCGCCCAGTTGCCTCGCCCAATCGCCTGCGGCCGTGCGCTGGGCCGGCAGGCTGGCCGCGAATGCGGGCCAGTCGAGTGCGCCGTAGCCGTTCCAGGCATGCCAGAACGCGCGCAGGCTGCTTCCCGCCGGGTGGCAGTCGAGGAAGGCATCGAGTTTGACAAGATGGGCATCCGCCTCCTGCGGATAGATCTGCCAGACGAACGGCTTGGCTGCCCACTGGGCACGTACGAAGGAATCCTCGCCGCGCACAAAATTGAGGTCGCAGGACCACAGCAGCTCGTCGTAGCGCAACTGGGGCAGGAAGGGCAGGGGATGGATGCGCAGGCGGCCGCGGTCCTGCGGCGGCTCGGTCCGTCCCGGCCACAGTACGCGGACCGGCAGCGGGCCCGCAGCCCATGCCTGGCAGAGGGCTTCGAGCGGTGCCCCCGCGTAGCAGAACATGGACACGAGCAGTTCGTCCGATGCCGGCGCCGGCACGCCGAACTCGGCGCGGAAGGCCGCGGCATCGAAGCCCGCCCGGCGTGCTTCGTAGTCGCGTTCCCGCAGCAAACCGCCGGTGTCGGGGGTGAAGCCGGGAAAGAAGAAGTACTTGGTCAGCGGCAGGCCGGGGTGGGGCGAGGGGCGGCCATGGCAGCCCCCCACCCAGGCTTCGGCGGAGAGGTACTCGAGGTTGATCCAGACCGGCGCCCGCGTGCGCCGTGCCATGGCGGCGACATAGGGGGCGGGCGGATCGCAGGCGAAGGCTTCGATCACGATGTCGGCGACGTCGTCGTCCGTCGCGCCGGCACGCGACGCATCCGGCCAGGGCAGCACGGCAACGCCGGTCGTCGCGAAATCGGGGGCCAGGCGCCGCAGCGGGGCGATGTCATCGATCCAGAGCCGGACGCGCCAGCCGTACTCGGCGGCCAACTGGCAGGCCAGGCGCCAGCACACGGCGGCATCGCCGAAGTTGTCGACGACGGCGCAGAAAATGTCGCAGCGAAGGGGCGTGGCAGGCATGGCGAGGCGGTATCCTAGCCCAATGAACGATCTGCTGGACTGCACCGCCTGCCCGCGCCTGGCCGGCTTTCTCGACGAGGTGCGCACGCGCCAACCCGGCTACCACGCCCGGCCGGTCCTGCCCTTCGGCGACCCGCAAGCGCGTCTGCTCGTGGTCGGGCTCGCCCCCGGCATGCACGGCGCGAACCGCACCGGCAGGCCGTTCACGGGTGACTATGCGGGAATCCTGCTCTACGCCACCCTGCACGAATTCGGCTTTGCGACACGGCCGGAGTCCGTGGCGGCCAGTGACGGGCTGCGGCTCACCGACTGTCGCATCACGAATGCAGTCAAATGCCTGCCGCCGGAAAACAAGCCGTTGCCCGCGGAAATCCGCCGCTGCAACGACTACCTTGCCGGCGAACTTGCTGCTGCGCCGGGACTGCGCGTGATCCTTGCCCTGGGCCTGGTGGCACACAAGGCCGTGCTCATGGCGAGCGGATTGCCGCAGGCGGCGCTGGCATTCGCCCATGGCGCGCGCCACGTGCTTCCCGACGGGCGCGTGCTGTTCGACAGCTACCATTGCAGCCGCTACAACACGCAGACGCGGCGCCTGACCGACGCCGGTTTCCGAGATGTCTTCCGAAAAATCCGCGACGAGCTCGACGCCGGCGGCCGGCCCCGGCTTCGACGCGCGGCAGTTCCTCGCCACGCTGACCGACGCCCCCGGCGTCTACCGCATGCTGGACGGCGGCGGCGCGGTGCTCTACGTCGGCAAGGCGAAGAACCTCAAGAAGCGCGTCTCCTCGTACTTCAACAAGGGCGGACACAGTCCGCGCATCGCGCTGATGCTGCAGCAGGTCGCCGCGATGGAGGTGACCGCGACGCGCTCCGAAGCCGAGGCGCTGATCCTCGAGAACACGCTGATCAAGAAGCTGGCGCCGAAGTACAACATCCTTTTCCGCGACGACAAGTCCTATCCGTACATCGGGCTCTCGGCCGGGGAGTTTCCGCGCCTGTTCTTCCATCGCGGCGCCTTCGAGAAGAAGTCGCATTACTTCGGCCCGTTTCCCAACGGGCTGGCCGTGCGCGAAAGCATCCAGCTGATCCAGAAGACCTTCCTCCTGCGCACCTGCGAAGAGGCGGTCTTCGCGCATCGTTCGCGGCCCTGCCTGATGCACCAGATCGGCCGCTGCAAGGGGCCCTGCGTCGGCCTCGTCTCGGCCGCCGACTATGCCGCCCACGTGCGGCTGGCCGAGATGTTCCTGCGCGGTCGCCACGCCGAGGTTATCGACGGGCTTACCGCGCGCATGGAAGCCGCCGCCGCCGCACTGCGCTTCGAGGAGGCGGCGGCGCTGCGCGACCAGGTCCGCGCGCTGCAGGCGGTGCTGCACCGGCAGTACGTGAGCTCGACGCGCGATGCCGATGTCGATATCGTTGCCGCGGTCGCCGAGCGCGGCGTGCTTTGCGTCAATCTCGCCATGGTGCGCGGCGGTCTGCATCTGGGCGACCGGCCCTGCTTTCCCGATGCCGCGGGTGACGCCGAACCGGCCGAGGGCATCGCCGCTTTCCTCACCCAGCACTACGCCGATCGACCGGTGCCGCCGCGCGTGATCCTCAGCGAAGAACGGGTCGATGACCTGCCGGAGGGCATCAAGGCGGGTGCGCCGCGCAACGAGATGGAGCGCGCCTGGGTCGAGATGGCCCTGACCAACGCGCGGCTGGCGCTGCGCAGCCGGTGGCAGGCGCGTACCCGCAGCAGCGGCCGGCTGGCGGCCCTGCAGGACGTCCTCGGCCTGGCCGAACCGCCGCGCCGCATCGAGTGCTTCGACATCAGCCACACCATGGGCGAGGGCACCGTGGCGTCGTGCGTCGTCAGCATCGACGGCGCCATGAAGCGGGGCGATTACCGGCGTTTCAATATCGACGACGTGACGCCGGGCGACGACTACGCGGCGATGCGGCAGGCCCTGACGCGGCGCTACGAGAAGGTGGCCACGGGCGAGACCGTCGCTCCCGACCTGGTCCTCATCGATGGCGGACGCGGCCAGCACCGCGTTGGGCGGGAGGTCTTCGCCGAGCTGGGGCTGGACCACCTGCTCAGCATCGGCATCGCCAAGGGCGAGGACCGGAAGCCCGGTCTGGAGACGCTTTATGTGCATGGGCAGGCGCTGCCGCTACAATTGGGCATGGACCATCCGGGCTTTCACCTGATCCAGGAGATTCGCGATGAAGCCCACCGGTTCGCGGTGGCGGGGCATCGCGCCCGGCGCGCGCGGGCGCGCGGGCAGTCGGCACTCGAGGACGTCGGCGGCATCGGGCCGGCGCGCCGGCGCAAGCTGCTGGCCCAGTTCGGTGGGCTCGACGGCGTGAAGGCGGCTACCGTGGACGACCTCTGCCGCGTCGATGGCATCTCGCGGCGGCTCGCCGAAGCCATACACCGGGCATTGCACTGATGCCGCTCAACATTCCCAATCTGCTCACCTGGGCGCGCATCCTGCTCATCCCGCTGGTGGTCGGCGTGTATTACCTGCCGATCTCGCCCATCGAGCAGAATTTCGTGGCGACGGCGGGCTTCCTCGTCGCCGCCATCACCGACTGGATCGACGGCTGGCTGGCGCGCAAACTGAACCAGACCTCGGCCTTCGGCGCCTTTCTCGATCCGGTGGCCGACAAGCTCATGGTCGCCGCCGCGCTGGTGATGCTGGTCAAGCTCGATCGCGCCGATGCGATTCTTGCATTCATCATCATCGGTCGCGAGATCGCCATTTCCGCCCTGCGCGAATGGATGGCCCATATCGGTGCCCGCAAGAGCGTTGCCGTCTCGCTGCTGGGCAAGCTGAAGACGATCACCCAGATGACGGCGATCCCGATGCTGCTGTGGAACGAGTCGATCGGGCCAGTGCCCATCCATCGCATCGGTACCTGGGCCCTCTGGATCGCGGCGTTGCTGACGCTGTGGTCGATGGGGTACTACCTGATGAAGGCCTGGCCGGAAATCACGGCCCGCAGTCGTTGACAGGCCGGGCGGTGCAGCTATAATGCGCGGCTGTTTTGCGGCAGTAGCTCAGTTGGTAGAGCGCAACCTTG
>CAYTFA010000095.1:0-7074 GCA_964436755.1 uncultured Rhodocyclaceae bacterium
CGGGGATGTGGCCGGGGTCGTACTGGCGGGCGGCCGGGCGCGAGTCGATGATCATGACGCCCTTCTTCGGCGGGATGCTGACCTGCTGCCTGACGAAGTCGTAGTCGACCAGCGCCTTGTTGTACCAGCCATCCTTCGGCTGGATGGCTGCCGTGTCGGCGGCGAAGGAGGTCGACGGGGCTACCAGCGGGGCCGCCGCCAGCGTCGCGCAGGCGGCGAGGAACAGTGAGAGGCGTTTCGTACGCATCGTCATCTCCTTAAAGCAAGGTGAATTTCTCGGTGGATTCGTTGTATCGCACCAGAGCGTACCAGAGCAGCAGCAGGGCACCGCCGGCAAGCAGGGTCCAACCCCAGCTATGCCACATTTCGGGCAGGTAGGCCTGGAAACCGACCTTGGTCATCTCCCAGGTTTCGACATTTGTTTCGTCGATCGTGGTCAGGCCCAGCTTCTTGAGGATCGCACTGGCAGTGGAGCCCATCCACGAAAAGAAGAACATGGTCACCCACAGCTTGAAGTGCCCTTCGCCCATGCGCCACAGCGAACCGGAGGCACAACCGCCCGCGAACACCATGCCGATGCCGAAGATCAGCCCGCCGGAAAGCGAACCGATCCAGAAGGTGGGCGGGATGGCGAGATAGGGATCGATCACCTTCTTCTGGAACAGCAGCGCGGCGATGGGTACGCCGATGGCCAGCGCCAGGATCACGGCCTTGGTCATGTCCCCTTCTGCGGTCATGAACGGCTCGCGGAAGGCGCGCGCGAAGCAAAGTCGCGATCGATGCATGATGAAGCCGATGGCGAAGCCGGCGACGACGATCACGGCGCGTGCGGCGATCTTCTCGTCGGCCGAGCCCCACCATTGCGTGGCCCAGAAGAGCACGCCAACGATCACCGCGAGTCCCAGCCAGGGAAAGTTGCTGCGCAGGCCGTCCGGTACGCTGAGGGCCGGAGGCGCCTGCATGCCCCACTCGATGTGGTCCAGCGTCCACAACAGCAGCTTGAGGCCGATCGCGGCACCGGCCAAGAGACCCAGCCACATCGCCCAACCGGCAGGGGAGGAATGCAGCACCGGGTTGAAGAAGCCGCCCGTGGTGCAACCACCGGCCAGCGCGGCGCCGATACCGAGCAGGCTGCCGCCCAGGGCCGCCCAGACATACTCGAGCGGCGGCGGCCGGTTCGGACTGAACTGGCGCGACAGCAGCGCGGCACTGAACGCGCCAAGTACCAGCATGATGTTCATCAGCGACATGCGATGCATCAGGAAGCCGTCGAGTTCCTGCGGCACGCCGAGCAGGGGCCCCAGGCCGATGAGGTTGTTGAACCAGTCGCCCCAGAACTTGACGCCGCCGAAGACCCCCCACACCAGGCCGGAGAGCATCAAGCCGACGATGGTCAACACGAGCAGGATCGCTCCAACGTACGGCGACCACTCCTCGACGAATATCGCCTCGTAGTCTGCCTTGAAGCCGCTACGCCAGGCCGGACCCGCTTCGCTCATGGCGTCGGGTCGGCACCGGCCACCGCCTGCTGAGCGGTCACGGGACCACCACGGCGGCGCTCGAACCAGGAGCCAAAGTAGAACACGGCGATCAGCGCGACGCCGAGGATCACAAGCATGACCGGCTCCGAAATGGAGTAGGCGTCAGTGAAGGTATCACCCTCGGCGATCAGTCCAGCGGACTTGAGCGACTTGAGGGTCGCTCCGTAGAAGACGGCAAAGCCCGCGGTTCCCGCGATCACGCCGACGATGAAGACCAGCGCATCTATCCGGCCCGAGAACAGGCCGGCGACCGAGGTGCCGGGGCAGTATCCGCCCACGGCGAAGCCGGCGCCGACGAATGCGCCGCCCACCGCGGCGGCGACCAGTGCCGCCTGGGGCACGGCAATCGAGTCGGGCTTCAACAGCCCGCCAAGGCGCAACAGCCAAAGGCCGACGGCCGCCACCACGATGGCGGTAAACATCACCTTGAACACGGCCCAGTCGCTGAGCTTGAATTGCGCGCTCAGCTTGACCGGGCTGCCGAACCCGGCATTTTCCAGTACGAAGCCGAACAGGACGCCGCAGAGCAGTCCGGAAAGCATGCCATTTTCATTGAGCGGGAACATGTCACACCCCCTTGACCAGGCGGCTGACGATCATCCCGGTCGCGAAGAACAGCGCAAGGAAGACGAAAGCGGCAACGCCGAGGGCAGCGGCCCCGGACAGACCCAGGCCGCTGGTGCAGCCGCCAGCAACGCGTGCGCCGAAGCCGGCGAAAATGCCGCCGACCAGTGTCTTGAGCAGGCGCGACCGCGCGCCGACGCTGCGTTCACCATCGAGCTGGACGCGAAACCGCCCGGCCATGAAGGCGCCGAGCAAGGCGCCTATCGCGACGCCGACGATTTCCCAGGTCATCCACGAACCGATCGGATTGCCGTCGGCCACCTGCGGACCCAGATAGCCGTTGGCCCGCGTTGCCTCGGGCGCCACCTGCAGGCCCACGCCGCCGACCAGGTCGTTGGCTGCACCGCTGGCCCCCAGGCCGTGGCCCGAAAGAACGAAAGTAAGCAGCAGCACGAGGCCGAGCACGAGGCCGGCAACGAACGGCGGCCAAAATGGCTTGATCCGCGAATTGCTATTGGACGTGTTCATGACATTGCCTTTCAGTGTCTGGAACAACCGATCAGGCCGCGCCGGTCAGGTCGGCGCGTACCGCAGGGCGGGGCAGCGACGCGGCCCCGCCACAGCGGAATCAACTGCAGGTGGCCGGAGCGTCTCCGTCCTTGGCACCCTTGAGCAGGAAAGCGCCGATGTCGTCGAGCAGTTCCTGGTCCGGCGTGTCGGCGAACTTCTCCGCCGCCTTGTTGCCCGACTTGATGCTGGCGCGATAGGCCTTGCTGACGTACTGCTTCACCGTGTCCTTGCCCTTGGCGTGCTTGTCGGCCTTGAGATAGGCGGACCATTCGGCCTTTGTCTTGGAACTCGGATTGATGCTGCCGATCGGCATCGCGGCATGGCAGGAGGTGCACACGCTGCGGTAATACACGCGGCCGCGCTTCCAGTCGGCGTCGTAGGCAAATGCGGACGATACAAGCAGGGCCAGGGCGGCGCCGGCGGCAAGTCGGAACGTTGTCTTCATGGTCGGACTCCTCTAGAGGTTGTTGGGGTAGTACGTTAGTCCACTTCTTCCCAGCCGGTGATCATCGCCTTCAAGTGCGCAGTCGGCGTATGGCCAGCGGTGATCAGGTAGACGTGGGCAATCAGGAAGGCCAGCATCATGAAGGCGCCGATGGTGTGTCCCACGGCCACCCATTCAAGCGACAGGCCGGACAGGCCCCAGGCCGCCCACTTGTCGTAGAACAGGTAAAGGCCGCCGGTGATCCAGATCAGCGGGCCGACGAACACCAGGATCGCAAGGTAGGCCAGTCGCTGCAAGGGGTTGTGCTTGCGCAACTGGGTCTGGCGGAAGGGATGGGGCGCGTTGCGGAAGATCCCGAGCAGGTAGTAGTTGACCATCGCCATCACCTTCTCCGTCGTCGGAATGTACTGCTTCCATTCGCCGGTCGTGAAGTGCCAGAAGATGGCGAAGACCCACAGCCCGATCAGGGTCCAAGCGGCAGTGGTGTGATAGGCGACGGCCTTCTCGAAACCAAAGATCTTGAACACGCCGTGGATATCGAATGCGGTCAGCATCAGGAAGATGATCAGTGCCGCCTGCGCCCAGTGCCAGAAGCGCTCGAAACGCTTGAATACGTAGATGCGTTCAGACATGTTCGTGCTCCTCAATGCTTGCGGCCGGCGACGATGCGCAGCGCGCCGTGGCCGATGACGCCGATCAGGGTCATGAAGACGATGGCCCAGCCTGCCAGGTCAACCAGGCGATTGTTGTCGCGCGCCGGAAGGTAGACACCAGTGATGCCGGCCAGCCGACCTTCCTTGGCGTGGCACTCGTTGCAGGCAAGCGCCTTGTCCTTGGGTGCAACCATGTGGGTAATCGGCCAGGACATTTCGGTCTTGATGAAGTCGTACTTGCCGGAGTAGGGCGCACCCGAGTCCTTCATGCCGACCGGTATGGCCTTGTCCCAATCGAGGTTCTTCCAGAAGCCCGTGTCGTCGTTGCCGGCCGTGTGGGGTGTGATCAGTGTCTTGTTGATCGGGTCGTAGGGCTGCGAACCGCGGAAGATCTTCATCGGCCAGATCATCGACTTGCCGTCGGTCGGGCTGCCGCCGATCCTGTTGATCGGGGTGCGCTGCTCGGACTTCTCGATCTTGTCCGAGAGCAGGGTGTATTTCACCTCGCCGTTGAACCAGGCGTACTCGGGCTTGACGTTCTCGGCCAGGGTGAAGTCGCCCTTGCGCGATTCGTAGGTGATGCGGCCCTTGGCGTCCTTCAGCGTGATGTGCTTGCCGTCCTTGTCGCGCTTGCCGGCGGTGGACCAGTCCCAGGTCATCTTGGTGGCGATGCCGCCGCGTGCGTAGGTCGGGACGTGGCAAGTCTGGCAGGCGATCTTGGTCGCGTGCTGGTTGAGGCGCGCTTCCTTCTTGTGCGGCGCGTTGTCGTGGCAGGCGACGCAGGTGGCCGGGTTGCCGCTGCCGGCCTTGCCGCGCACCTGGATGCCCTTGTCGTCCTTCGCCGTCGGCGTGTAGCGGCTGCCCGCGACGTCATGGCTGGAGGACTTGTGGCAGGTGCCGCAGGTGAAGTCGAGGCCCTCGGCATCCATATGCACGTCGATGGCCTTGGTCGGCGCGGCGAGCGAGGAATCCATGTCGCCGTGCTTGACGCCGTCGCCACCGCCGCCGTTGAAGTGGCAGGAGCCGCAGGTATCGCGACTGGACTTGCCGACCTTCTGGGCGATCTTGGAGAGATCGATGCCCTTGATGATCTTGCCGGACCCGGGCGGGAACTCGGTGTCCTTGGTCACCGGATTGCCGGCAAAGCCAGGCGGCTTCTTGTAGTTGCCCGTCGTGTCGTGGCAGACGAGGCAATCGACGTTCTCTTCCTTGCTGAAATCGAAGTTGGCGTCCTTCCAGCCGTAGCCTACGTGGCACGAGGTACAGGACGCATAGTTGGACGGGATCGAGATGCAGAAGTTGTTGAGGACGTTCTTCTTGCCCAGCACCTGCTTGGTGTCCGGGTTCATGAACTCCCACTTCCAGTGCTTGGTGCGGTGAATCTGGCCCGCGGCCTCGGTGTGGCAGGACAGGCAGACCTTGGTGACCTCGGGCCCGGAGTTGAAGGTCTTCTGCAACTCCTTGAACTTGGCGTGGTCCGCCGTGGTATTCAGCTTGAGCGGCTTGGGCTCGTCGGCCGCGCCGGCGTTTCCGGCCAGCCAGACGGCACACCAGGCAGCAACAATGGTGCGCATCAACGTTCGGTTCATCTCAGCTCCCCTCAGAGTCTCGGAACCTACAACTTCACAATTTTATTATCTGCTTACATACTGTAATGATCTTGACTTAGGTCAAAGCAATTGCGAAACGTCTCGCACGGCCCCCTTGTCCGCCGAAGTCGCCATTGCCGCGTAGGCGCGCAAGGCCGCCGACACGCTGCGCTCGCGCTTGGCCGGCTTCCAGGCCGCTGCGCCGCGGGCTTCCATGGCCGTGCGCCGGGAGGCTAGCACCGAGCTTTCCACCGCCAGGTGGATGCGCCGGTTGGGAATGTCGATCTCGATGACGTCGCCCTCTTCCACCAGGCCGATGGCGCCGCCGGAGGCAGCCTCCGGTGAGGCATGGCCGATGGACAGCCCCGAGGTCCCTCCCGAAAAGCGCCCGTCGGTGAGCAGCGCACACGCTTTGCCCAGCCCCATGGACTTGAGGTAGGAGGTCGGATAGAGCATCTCCTGCATGCCAGGGCCGCCCTTTGGACCTTCGTAACGGATCACCACCACGTCGCCCGCCTTGATGTGGCCACCGAGGATCTTTTCGACCGCTTCCTCCTGCGACTCGCAAACGCGGGCGCGGCCATTGAACTTGAGGATGGATTCGTCCACGCCCGCGGTCTTGACGATGCAGCCCTTCTCGGCGATGTTGCCGTAGAGCACGGCCAGGCCCCCATCCTGCGAGTAGGCGTGCGCCTTGTCGCGGATGCAGCCGCCTTCGCGGTCGAGATCGAGTTTCGGATAACGCCGGCTCTGCGAGAACGCCACCTGTGTGGGCACGCCACCCGGCGCCGCCCGGTAGTAGTCGTGAACCCCTTTGCCGGCATTGCGCTTCACATCGCAGCAATCCAGCTGTTCGCCAAGCGTGCGATACAGCACCGTCGAGCACTCGCGGTTGATGAGTCCCGCGCGATCGAGTTCGCCAAGGATGGCCATGATGCCGCCGGCGCGATGCACGTCCTCCATGTGGTACTTCTGCGTCGCCGGCGCCACCTTGGCCAGGCAGGGCACCTTGCGCGACATGCGGTCGATGTCCGCCATCGTGAAGCCGACGCCGGCTTCCTGCGCGGCGGCCAGCAGGTGCAGCACGGTATTGGTCGAGCCGCCCATGGCGATGTCCAGCGCGATGGCGTTTTCGAAGGCGTCGAAACTGGCGATGGTACGCGGTAGGACGCTGGCGTCGTCGCGGTCGTACCAGCGCTTGCAGAGATCGACGACAAGCTGCCCTGCCTTGCGGAACAGCATCTCCCGATCGGCGTGGGTAGCCACCAGCGAACCGTTGCCGGGCAGCGAAAGGCCCAGCGCCTCGGTCAGGCAGTTCATCGAGTTGGCGGTGAACATCCCCGAGCACGAGCCGCAGGTGGGGCAGGCGGAGCGCTCCATGGCCGCAACGTCAGCATCCGAATTCTTGCTGTCGGCGGCCTCGATCATGGCATCGATGAGGTCCACCATGCGGTACTCGCCGTGCCACTTCACCTTGCCGGCTTCCATCGGGCCGCCGGAGACGAATACCGTCGGGATGTTGAGGCGCAGGGCGGCCATCAGCATGCCCGGGGTGATCTTGTCGCAGTTGGAAATGCAGACCATGGCGTCGGCACAGTGGGCGTTGACCATGTATTCCACTGAATCGGCAATGATGTCGCGTGAGGGCAAGGAATAGAGCATGCCGTCATGCCCCATGGCAATGCCGTCATCTACCGCAATGGTGTTGAACT
>CAYTFA010000096.1:0-7033 GCA_964436755.1 uncultured Rhodocyclaceae bacterium
AACACGGGCAGCAGCTTGTAGCCGAAATCCGCGATGCGCCCGCCCTTGACGTCGAAATCGAGCACGCCGAGGAACTTGCCGTTGGAACCGGCGTTGGTGACCAGGGTACGGCCGCCGCCGTTGGTGACGACTACGGGCTGCGGTACGCCATCGTGGGTGTGCCCGCCGAGGATGGCGTCGATGCCGCGCACGCGCGAGGCCATTTTGAGATCGACGTCCATGCCGTTGTGTGAAAGCACGACGACGACCTGGGCGCCTTTCGCGCGTGCCTCGTCGACCGTCTTCTGCATGGTGTCGTCCTGGATGCCGAAGGTCCAGTCGGGCACCATCCAGCGCGGGTTGGCGATCGGCGTGTAGGGGAAGGCCTGGCCGATTACGGCGACCCTGACGCCATTCATCTCGCGCAGCGTGTAGGGTTCGAACACCTTGTCGCCGAAGTCGGTCGTCTTCACGTTCTGGGCGACGAAATCGACGCGTCCCTTGAAGTCCTTTTCGACGATTTCAAGCACGCGCTTGTCGCCGAGGGTGAATTCCCAGTGGCCCGCCATGACGTCGACGCCAAGCAGCTTGCAGGCGTCGACCATGTCCTGGCCGCGGGTCCACAACGCGGTCGCCGACCCCTGCCAGGTGTCGCCGCCGTCGAGCAGCAGGGCGTTAGGACGCCCCGCGCGCAATCGCTTGACCAGGGTCGCCAGATGGGCGAAGCCACCGACCTTGCCATACGTCGCCGCTGCCTTGGCGAAGTCAAGGTAGGTGAAGGCATGGGCCTCTGCACTGCCCGCCTTGATGCCGAAAGCCTTGAGCAGGTTTTCTCCGACGAGATGCGGAACCTTGCCCTGGGCGCCGCCAAAGCCCAGGTTGACGCTCGGCTCGCGGAAATAGACGGGCAGCAACTGGGCGTGGCAGTCGGTGAAGTGGAGAAGATGCACGTTTCCGAAGCGCGGAAGCTCGTAGAAGGCGTCTCCCTTGCCGGCGGCGAGGGCGAGGCGCGAGTCGAGGGCGAAGCCGGCAGCGCCGGCGGCAGCGAGCAACTGCAGGAATTCGCGGCGATTCATCGAGGACATGGCAATCTCCAGGGACAAAAAAGCCTGGCCGGAGCCAGGCTTGCGGAACGTGACCGGCTTACTTATTGACCGGTGATTCCGGATCGAGCAGCAACGCAACCAGATGCTTGACCTGCTGCTCGTTGAGCGCGCCGGCATGGCCGAAGCGCGGCATCTCCGAGCACAGGTTGTAGCCCTTGGCGTTCCAAATCTTGCTGTAGGCGTACTTCTGCATCTCCGGCGTATTCCCGCGTAACTTGCCGAAGCGGTAAAGGCTGGGGCCGACCGTGCCGAAGGAAGTCTCCTTCGGGTCGATCTGGTGGCAGTTGTAGCAGTTGCTGCCCACGGGCAGGCCGGGGTTGTCGGTCCAGGTGAAGCCGCGCCCGCTCTGCGCGATCTGCTCGCCTTCCTTCCAGCTACCCATCAACTTTCCGTCGGCGGGGTACTTCACTCCGGCGAGCTGATCGGCTTCCATCTGCTTGGCGATGTTCTCCGGCGGCTTGTTGCCGGTGCGGTTGCAGATTGCCTGCAAGCCGTCCTCGGCCAGGCGGTCGAGCGTGGCCTGACCGCGCGGCTGGAAGTCGCGCTTGATCACGGCGATGGCCTTGGCGCGATAGGCGTCGTCGGCGCTGGCGGGCTGGGCAAGCATAGCGAACGGGGCCAGCAGAGTGATGCAGTGGATCGTCTTCATGTCGGTCTCCTGTTCAGCGCTTGATGCCCGGGCCCTTGTACGTCTGCCCGTTGGCGTTGCCGATCATGTAGGTAAGCAGGTTGGACACCGCTTCCGATGCGTATTTCGGCTGCGGGAAGCGCTGCTGGCGGAAGCAGTCGCCCATGCGCCACTGGTGCGTAAGCATCACGCCACCTGTCATGCGGTAGCCCGGCCAGCCCTGGACGCCCATGATGGCGCCGCGCGGGGTGGAGATGTTGGGCAGGTTCTGCATGCGGATTCGCTTGCCGTCGCTGCCGTGGCAGGTGTTGCAGGAAAAGTCATAGGGGCCGGCGCGATAGGCCGCCATGGCCTTGCCGACGTTCCATGCTTCGCGCACGTGCGGATCGTCGAGCGGCACGGCGATCTTCATGTTGCGCGAATGGCCGGCGACGTAGGTGACGATGTTGGTGATGTCCGGGGTGAAGTTCTCGTTGGCGAACGGGCGCGCCGCGATATCCTCGAACTTGATTCCCTGCTTCTCGACCATGCACCAGACGATGCGGCGCTCCGCATCCATCACCGCGCCGGCGTCGGCGAAATAGCGGGGCATCTGTACATAGGCACCCTCGACCTTGCCGACGCCGAGCCCGAGGTCGCAACTCTCCGCGAGCGAGACGTTCTTCGGGCCATGCTTGGTCTTCCAGTATTCCTCGCCTTTGACCTCGAACAGCTCGGCCGGGTTGCTGTCTTCCATTTCGGCGCGGTACTTTTCGAATTCGAGGGTGGCGGCGTCCTTCTCTTCGGCAGCGGGTGCGGCCGCAGCCTTGGCGGCTGGCTTCGACGGGGGCTTCTTGGCGGGCTGGGCGTAGGCGCTGCCCGTGGCGAACAGGACGGCGCAAACCGCGCCGGCGAGGCGTGCTCTCATGTCCTACTCCTCCTGTCAGGCGGGGCGGGTGGTCCCGCCCCTGATTGTTTTCTTTACGGTACTGCGTTGCGGCCGGTCAGCCGACAGTGGCTTCGTCGGTCCTCTTGTCGCCCTTGTTGTCGGTCCAATTGACGACCACCTTGTCGCCCGCCTTGGCTCCCTTGACCTTGAAGCCGAACACGGGATTGCGCGACACCGAGGTGCCGACCTGTCCCTCGACCACCTTCTTGCCGCCGACCTCGACCGACATCCACTGGATGAAATGGGCCGGAATGGTCTTGCCGCCGGCGTCCTTGCGCTGGCCGGTTTCCATCGCGTGCGCCATCAGGACGCGGACTTCCGCGACGTCGCCCTTCATCTGGGCGCGAATCTTCATCGGATCTGCCATGGTGTATTCCTCGTATCGATCGTTAGTGTCAGCCGCCGCAGCCGCCGACGGTAACCTTGACTTCCTTCTGCACGATGTAGAACTTGCCGTCCGCCTTGGCTACGGCCTTGACCAGGGAGGTCTGGCTCAGCTTGAGGCGGGCCGAAACGTCGGCCATCGCGCCGTTGGCGAAGTCGAACACGGCGGAGAGCGGGAACGGATTCTTGTCGACGAGGATGGCAATGGAGGCGGTGTTCGGAATGTTGCTGGTCACATCGACCGGCACCACGGCACCGTTTTCGGCGATGTCGGGAACCTTGATCACGAGATCCTTGTGCTCGGCCGGGGACCCGACACCCAGTCCCTTTAGCGAACCGGAAGTTTCAACGGCTTCGAACGCGGCCTTGTTCCAGTCGGCGGCGAAGACCTGCGTCGGACGCAGGGCGCCGGCGGCGATCAGGCCGGCAAGCACGCCGCTGGCGGTCGCGCCCTTGAGTACGGTTCTGCGGGTTGTATTCATCGGTTGGCTTCCTCCCTATTTAGGCTCCTGCCCGGCGGGGCAGGGAATCGAAACTTCAAGCATAACGCATTGTTCCTGCCTTTGTCCCTCGATGCAAATTATCGGGAGTGATGCCGAAATCAGGCGTTCTGATTGTGTCAGAGCTCGACCTGGGTGCCGAGTTCGACGACGCGGTTGGTCGGCAGCTTGAAGAAGTCGGTCGCGGTGTCGGCGTTACGGAACATCCAGGTAAACAGTTTCTGCCGCCAGAGTGGCATCGTCGGCACGCGGTTCGGTACGATGGTCTCGCGGCCGAGGAAGAACGAGGTCTCCATCATTTCCACCGGAGCCATGCCATATCGTTCGCATAGTTCGAGGTCGCGCGGGATGTTGGGGTCGTCCTTAAAGCCGTAGCTGACGATCACCCGGTAGAAGCCCTGCGGCAAGGCCTCGACCCTCATGCGCTCGGTGTCGCCGACATGGGGTATGTCCTGCATGCTGACATTGAGCAGAATCACGCGCTCGTGCAGCACTTTGTTGTGCAGCAGGTTGTGCAGCATCGCCCGTGGCACTCCGTCCGGGCGGGTCGTCATGAAGATGCCGGTGCCGGGCACGCGCTGCGGGCCGCCGTAGGAAAGGCTGGAGAGGAACGCATCGAGCGGGATCGAGTCCTGCTGAAGCCGGTCGTACAGCAACTGGCGCCCGCGCTTCCATGTGGCGAACAGCGTGAACACCCCCAGGCCGAGCATCAGCGGAAACCAGCCCCCGTCGAGCACCTTGACCAGGTTGGCCGAGAAAAAGGTGAAGTCGACGACAAAGAACAGCGCGAGGAAGAGGCCTGCCTGCAGCCAGTTCCAGTTCCACATCGCCCGCACCACGACAAAGGCGAGCAGTGTGTCGATCATCATGGTCATCGTCACGGCGATACCGTAGGCCGAGGCGAGGTTGGACGAGGACTTGAAGCCGAGGACGAGGATCGCCACCGCGAGCAGCAGCAGCCAGTTGATGTTGGGAACGTAGATCTGCCCCTTTTCGCGCTCCGATGTGAACTTGATCTGGATGCGCGGGCAATAGCCGAGCTGCATGGCCTGGCTGGTGAGCGAGAAGGCGCCGGAAATCACCGCCTGCGAGGCGATCACGGTGGCGGCTGTCGCCAGCATGACCATCGGATAGAGCAGGGGTTCCGGCACCAGCATGAAGAACGGGTTTTTGACCGCCGCCGGGTTGTCGATGATCAGCGCACCCTGGCCGAGGTAGTTCAGGTAAAGGCAGGGAAACACGAAGGTCAGCCAGGCCCACTTGATCGGCCGCCGGCCGAAGTGCCCCATGTCGGCGTAGAGTGCTTCCCCGCCCGTGATGGCCAGCACCACGGCACCGAGTGCAAGCCATGCATGGCCCGGACTGTGCAGCATGAACCGCGCCGCATAGAGCGGGTTGAGCGCGGCCAGCACGTCCGGATGTCGCAGCACGTTCCACGCGCCGAGCACGCCCAGCGTACCGAACCAGAACATCATGACCGGCCCGAACAGCGCGCCCACGCTGGCGGTGCCGCGCGGCTGGAAGAGGAACAACCCGCAGAGGACGGCCAGCGTAAGTGGCACGACATAGGGCTTGACGTGTGGCGTGGCGACTTCGAGCCCCTCGACCGCGGACAGCACCGACATAGCCGGCGTGATCACCGCATCGCCGTAAAAGAGCCCGGCACCGAAGATGCCGAGGATGGAAAGCAGCCAGAGCAGGCCGGGGCTGGCGCCGGCTGTACGCAGGGCCAGCGCGGTCAGTGCCATGATGCCTCCCTCCCCCCGGTTGTCCGCGCGGGTGATGAAGGCGACGTACTTCAGCGAGACCGAGATCGTCAGCGCCCAGAAGATCAGGGAAAGGATGCCGAGCAGATTTTCAGCAGTCACCGCCACGGCGTGGGGGCCGTTGAAGACCTCCTTCATGGTGTAAAGCGGGCTGGTGCCGATGTCGCCGTAAACAACGCCCATGGCAGCCACGGAAACGGCGGCGAGGCTTGCGCGTGAAGGCTCTGGCGGGTTGCTGCTCTGCACCATGCGGCGATTATATGGGTGCGCCCGGCACTCGTGCGCTGGAATTTCCTTCGCACTGGCGCGTCGGCACTCCATGCGATTGGAAAGCGGGCGCGCCCGGAATCCGGCGCCCGAGCGGCATTTCCCGTTGTCGCTGGCGGCGTATTGACGGATAATGCGCCGCTTGCGTGGCGCGGGCGCCGCGCCTGGAAGCACCCACGCCGGGGTGACGGAATCGGTAGACGTAGCGGTCTCAAACACCGCCGCCGCAAGGCATGGGGATTCGACTTCCCCCCCCGGCACCATTTTGATGGAGGTAGGTTCGTGAATTTGCCGAAAGCCGGGGTTGCACTTACGGTGCTGCGTGCCCTGCCGATATTCGAGCAGGTGGATGACGCGAGCCTGGCTTCGCTCACCCGTGTCGCAGCGCTGCGGCGGGTGCCGCGGCATACGGCGGTTCTGCACGCCGGCGATCGTACCGACAACATCTACTTCGTCCTTTCCGGCCTGCTCAAGGTGCAGATTGCCGACGAGGAAGGACGCGAGGTCATCCTCTCCATGCTGGGCCCCGGCGAGCTGTTCGGCGAGATGGGCGTGCTCGACGACCATCCGCGCTCGGCGACGGTGCTCGCCGTGGAGCCGAGCGAAGTCGTCGTGATCGGCAAGAACGACTTCAAGCGCTGCCTGGTGGAGAACCCCGACGTTTCGCTTTTCATCATGCGCAACCTGACAAGGCGCCTGCGCATGGCGGACCGCGCCATCGAAAGCCTCGCCTTGCTCGACGTCTATGGGCGGGTGGCGCGTCTGCTGCTGGAGGCAGCCGAAACCATCGACGGTCGACGGGTGGTCACGCAGAAGCTGACCAAGCAGGACATCGCCAAGATGATCGGCGCCTCGCGCGAGATGGTCAGCCGCGTCATGCGCGACCTCACGGCACAGGGCCTGCTGCGCGAGGAGGAGGGGCAGCTGGTGCTGCTCGACCTGGAAGCGTTCAGGCGCCACGGTGACGGTCGTTCGCATTGAGTCCTGAGTCCGCGTCGGCGCCGGCCCGGCCGCGCATTACGCTCGCCGATTTCGATTACGAGTTGCCACCGGGACTCATTGCGCAGGCTCCACTGGCGAGGCGCTCGGCGAGCCGCCTGCTGGCATTGATCGACGGTGACCTCGTCGACGCATGTATCGGAGACCTGCCGCGATGGCTGCGTCCCGGCGACCTCCTGGTAGCGAACGACAGCCGCGTGCTGCACGCGCGGCTGTTCGGCGTCAAGGACAGCGGCGGCAAGGTCGAAGTCATGGTCGAGCGGCTGGCGGCGGCGGAAGAGGTGCTGGCGCAGGTGCGAGCAAGCAAGCCCCTGCGCGTCGCGGCGCGGCTCCGGCTGGAGGAGGCGTTCGACGTCGAGGTGCTGGCGCGCGAGGGCGAGTTCTACCGCCTGCGCTTTCCCGGCGACGCGGCGGAGCTCATCGAGCGTCACGGTCGCCTGCCGCTGCCGCCCTATATCGAGCGCGCCGCCGCCGTC
>CAYTFA010000097.1:0-6995 GCA_964436755.1 uncultured Rhodocyclaceae bacterium
CGGCGCGAGACGACGACGTTGTTGCGCTTGCGGTCGAGCTTGATGACCTTGAATTCGAACTCGCGGCCCTCGAAGGGCGTGGTGTCCTTGACCGGCCGGGTATCGACCAGCGATCCGGGCAGGAAGGCGCGGATGCCGTTGACCATCACGGTCAGGCCGCCCTTCACCTTGCCGGTGATCAGGCCCTTGACCAGGGCGTTCTCGTTGAGTGCCTTGTCCAGTTCGTTCCAGGCGGCGATGCGCTTGGCCTTCTCGCGCGACAGGCGGGTCGCGCCGTAGCCGTCCTCGAGCATTTCGATGGCGACGAGGACGAAGTCGCCGGGCTTGGCATCGACTTCGCCGCGCTCGTTCTGGAACTCCTCGACGGGGATCATGCTTTCCGACTTGAGGCCGGCATTGACGACGACGAAGTTCTGGTCGATACGGACGATTTCGGCGGTGATGACTTCGCCGGCACGCATTTCCTGGCGCTGGAGGCTTTCCTCGAACAGTGCGGCAAAACTCTCCATGGGCGAAGCTTCGGCAATAGCTGCAGTAGACATTGAGTGGGGAACCTTACAGAGGGGTGTCACCGGAGTGACGGGTTGGTTGGACATTGTCACGCTGGCCGGGCGGCCGACGCGACGCCGTTGCTGCTGAGCTGCTAAGTACCCTGCGTGATCACAGGCCGCGCCGTCGGACTATGTTCATGACGGCGGCGACTGCGGCTTCGATGTCGAGCGCCGTGGTGTCCACGCGCTCCGCATCGTCGCATTGCCGGAGCGGAGCCACGCTGCGCTGGGCATCGCGCGCATCCCGTTCCTGCAAATCCTGCAAAAGGGCGTGCATGTTAGCAGGCATCCCCTTTGCGATCAACTGTTTATATCGTCTTTCTGCACGTGCCTCGGCCGAGGCGGTCAGGAATACCTTGACAGGGGCCTCGGGAAACACCACGGACCCCATGTCCCGGCCGTCGGCGACGAGCCCCGGAAAGCGGCGATAGGCCCGCTGGCGTTCGAGCAGCGCGGCGCGGACGGCCGGGTAAGCCGCCACCCGGGACGCCCCGACGCCCACCGCCTCGGCCCGAATGTCATCGGTAACCCTTTCTCCCGAAAGGAGTATTTCATCACCGACAAACTCCGCGGGAAGGCCGGCGGCGACGGCCGCCACCGCCCCTTCGTCGCCGAGATTCGCCCCGCCGCGCATGGCGGCCAGGGCCGTAAGGCGGTACAAGGCGCCGCTGTCGAGGAAGTGGTAGCCAAGCATGGCTGCCACCCGCTGTGCCACGGTGCCCTTGCCCGACGCCGAGGGGCCGTCGATGGCGACGACGGGAGCGGTAACGCGCGCCAGAGCGTCGAAGTAGTCGGGAAAGGTCTTATTCACGCAGGCCGGGTCGAGGATGCGAATGGCAACACTGCCCAATGCCGCCAGCGAGAAGCACATCGCCATCCGGTGATCGTCATAGGTGGCGATGACGGCACCCTGCGCAATGGCCGCAGGCGGCGCGACGCCGAGCCAGTCATCGCCCTCCTCCACGGTCGCACCCAGCTTGCGCAGTTCGGCCGCCATGGCGGCGATGCGATCGGTCTCCTTGACCCGCCAGGACCCAATGTTGCGCAAGCGGCACGGTCCGTCGGCAAACACGGCGGCCACGGCCAGCGTCATGGCGGCATCGGGAATCGCGTTGAGGTCGAGGTCGAACGCCCGCAAGCGGCCGTCAGCCGGCGCCGAGGCCTCGATGAAGTCCTCGCCGCGAACCACGCGCGCGCCCATCGCTTCGAGGGCATCGGCAAACTTCACGTCGCCCTGGATGCTGTGCAGCCCGACACCTTCGACGCGAACCGGGCCGCCGCCAATGGCGCCGGCGGCAAGGAAGTAGGATGCGGCCGACGCATCGCCCTCAACCTGCAAGCGGCCCGGGCTTCGGTAGCCGCGACCGGCAGGCACCGTGAAGCGTTCCCAGCCTTCACGCAGCACCTTCACGCCGAATCGCTCCATCAGGTTCAGCGTGATCTCAACGTAGGGCTTGGAAACGAGCTCGGTCGTCAACTCGACGACGGCCTCCCGGCCGCTTTGCTTGCAGACCAGCGGCAGCGCCATCAGCAATGCGGTGAGGAACTGCGAAGAAACGTCACCGCGCAGGCGTATCGGTGCCGACAGGCGTACGTCCGCAGGATGGATGGTCAGCGGCGGATAGCCTTCGCTCCCCTCGTAGCGCAGGTTGCAGCCGATCTGCCGCAACCCGTCGACGAGGTCGCCGATGGGCCGTTCATGCATGCGCGGCACGCCGGAAACGCGGTAGTCGCCCCCCGACAGCGCAAGCGCAGCCGTGAGCGGCCGGATGGCCGTCCCCGCGTTACCCATGAACAGGTCGCCGCGTCGCACCGGAAAACTGCCGTCCGCACCGCGCACCCGCCACGTTCCGGCGCCGGCCTGCTCCAGCCCGATGCCCAGCGCCGCCAGGGCGGACAGCATCACCCGCGTATCGTCGGAATCGAGCAGGCCGCAAATCTCCGTGGTACCGCCGGCGAGTGCGGCCAACAGCAGCATGCGATTGGAAATGCTCTTCGAGCCGGGCAGGCGCACCGTGCCGGCGGCGCCCCGCAAGGGCGGCAGCAACAGGGAATCCATTACTCGCCTACGGGCTGGAACGTTTCCAACCAGGCATCGCGCCGGGCACGGGCCGTCGAGAACAACTGCTCGAGGCCGGCGGCATCGCCGGAGGCCAGCAGCACGCGCGCGCGCATCAACTCGGCAAGATAGGCGTCGAGTTCCGGCAGCAGCGCGCGGCGGTTGGCGACACAGATGTCGCGCCACATCTCGGGATGGCTGCTGGCGATGCGGGTGAAGTCGCGGAAGCCGCCGGCGGCGAAGCCGAACAGTTGGTCGGAATTCTTGCGGCCGGCCAGGTCATGCACCAGCGCAAAGGCCAGCAGGTGCGGCAGATGGCTCACGGCCGCGAAGACGCGGTCATGCTCCTCCGGCCCCAGCTGCGAAACCCTGGCGCCGCATATTTCCCAGACGCGACGAACGGCCGCGACGTCCGCCTCCGCGTTCTCATCGATGGGCGTCAACACCACGCGCCGGTCGCGATACAGCTCTGCGGTGGCCGCATCGACGCCGCTCTTTTCCGCACCGGCGATCGGATGCCCTGGCACGAACTGCCCGACCCTGCCGCCGAAGGCTGCGCGTGCCGCGCCAACCACATCGGCTTTCGTGCTGCCGCCGTCGGTGACCAGCGTACGCGCTCCGAGATGCGGCGCGATGGCCTGCATCACGGGCAGCATCTGGCCGACGGGCATGCCGAGCAGCACCAGGTCGGCCCCCTCCAGGGCACTGGCCCAGTCCTTGCCGATCTGGTCAATCACCCCCAGTTTGAGGGCCTGCTCCAGCGGCGCGCGCGTGCGCCCCATGCCGACGATGCGCGGACATCGCGAGCCCAGCGCCGCCTTCAGCGCCAGCGCGAAGGAGCCGCCGATCAGCCCGACACCGCAGACGACGAGCTTGCCTGGCATCAACCGCGTACCGCCGTATCCAGGGCAGCGAGGAAGGCCCGATTCTCGGCCTCGAGACCGATGGTGACGCGCAGATGGTTGGGCAGCCCGTAGCCGCCTATCGGTCGCACGATCACGCCCTGCTTCAGCAGGCGCTGGTTAACGCCGGCGGCGTCCGTCACCTCGAAGGTAACGAAATTGCCGTGCGAAGGAATGTGTGCAAGTCCAAGCCGCTTGAGGCCGGCGACGATCTGCTCCATGCCGGCGCGGTTCGACTCGTAACTGCGTGCGAGGAATTCGTGGTCATCGAGCGCCGCGATGGCACCCGCAAGGGCCAGGTTGTTCACGTTGAACGGCTGGCGCACGCGGTTCATCAGGTCGACGACCTCCGCACTTCCCACGCCATAGCCCACGCGCAGACCAGCCAGGCCGTAGATCTTGGAAAAGGTACGGACCACGACCAGATTGGGGAAGTCGCGCACCCAGGCCACGGTATCGGCGCGGTCGGCCGGCGCCAGGTACTCGTTGTAGGCCTCGTCGAGTACCACGGCGACATCGCCGGGAATCCTGGCGATGAAGTCCCTCACCTCGGCCTGCGGCAGGAAGTTGCCGGTCGGGTTGTTCGGGTTGGCAATCCATACCAGCCGGGTATCGCTGCGGATCGCCGCCAGCATCGCCGCCGGATCGTGCCCGTAGTCGCGCGCCGGCGCAGCGATGCATTCGGCGCCTGTCGACATCGTGGCCAGCGGGTAGACGGCAAAGGCGTGCCGGGAAAATACCGACGAGCGCCCTGGCGCCAGAAAGACGCGGGCGGCAAGGTCGAGCACGTCGTTGGACCCGTTGCCCAGCACGATCTGCTCCTGCGCCACGCCGTGCCGTTCGGCCAGCGCCGCAATGAGGTCGAACTGATCGGGGTAGCGCTCCACGCCTGCCAGCGCAGCCTCGACGGCGCGGCGCGCCTTCGGGCTCATGCCGAGCGGGTTCTCGTTCGACGCCAGCTTGACGATGCGTTCGACGGGAATACCCATTTGCCGAGCCAGTTCGGTGATCGGCTTGCCCGGGATGTAGGGCGAAATGGCGCGAACGTACGAAGGTGCCTGTGCCGTGATGCTCATGCGATCTCCTTTCAGCTCACCGCCTTCGGATAGGAACCCAGGATCTTGACGAAACCGGCACGCTCGCGGAGTTCCTCGAGGGCACGCGCCACGGCCGGATCACCGCGGTGACCCTCGATATCGACGTAGAAGACGTATTCCCAGCGGCTGCCGCCGAACCCTCGCGCCGGCCGCGATTCGAGCCGGCTCATCGATACGCCGTTGTCGGCAAACGGGGCAAGCAGCCGGTACAGCGCTGCAGGCCGGTTCTGTGTCGAGCACACGAGCGAAGTCTTGTCGCTGCCCGACGGACCGGCATCGTGCCCCGAAACCACGACGAAGCGCGTTGTGTTGTTGGGATCATCCTCGATGTTCGCCGCCAGGATGGGGAGTTCGTAGAGGCGCGCCGCAGCCTCCCCGGCCACTGCCGCTGCGGCAGGCTCGGCAGCCGCCAGCTTGGCGGCCTCGGCATTGCTCGCGACGGCGATCCGAGCCGCCTGCGGCAGGTTGCGATTCAGCCATTCGTGGCACTGCCCGAGCGACTGCGCATGCGAATACACGCGGCCCACCGCGGCGAGGCTGCCGCCATGCCCGAGCAGGTTGTGGTGGATGGGCAGATTCACCTCGCCGCAGATCTGCAGCGGGGAGGAAAGCAAGAGGTCGAGCGAGCGCCCGATGGCGCCGTCGGTGGAGTTCTCGATCGGGACCACGCCGTAGTGTGCGTTGCCCGATTCGACGGCACGGAAGACGTCGTCGATGCCCGGCCCGGGCAGCAGCTCAGGGGCGCCGCCGAAGTGCTTGCGCGCGGCCGACTCGGAATAGGTGCCGGCCGGTCCCAGGTAGGCAATGACGAGCTGCTGCTCCAGCGCGAGGCACGCCGACATCACCTCGCGCACGATGCGTTGCACAGCATTGTCGGAGAGCGGGCCGGGATTGCGCTCCGCCGCCCGGCGCAGCACTTGCGCCTCGCGCTCCGGGCGATAGATGTTGCCCTGCTTGATCTCGCCGATGCGCCGTGCCAGTGCCGCCCGCTCGTTGATCAGCCGCAGCAGGTCGGCATCGATGGCGTCGATGCCTTCCCGCAGGCGGCCGAGTTCGAGCGAGTCGTCGGCCACGCTCAGGACTCCAGCGGCAGGTACCTGACGGCGAGCACGCCTTCGATGCGCGAGATGGCCTCGATCACGTCAGCCTTGACCTTGCTGTCCACATCCACCAGCGTATAGGCCATGTCGCCGCGCGACTTGTTGACCATGTTGTGGATGTTGAGACCGGCCTGGGCCATCGCCGTCGAAATCTGCCCGAGCATGTTGGGCACGTTGGAGTTGGCCACGGCTATGCGGAAACCGGACTCGCGCGCCATGGCCACATTCGGGAAATTCACCGAATTCTGGATGTTGCCGTGCTCCAGGTAGTCGCGCAGCTGGTCAGCGACCATTACCGCACAGTTCTCTTCCGCTTCGCCGGTGGAGGCGCCCAGATGCGGCAGGGCGATGACGCGCGGATGATTATTGACGTGCGGACTGGGGAAGTCGCAGACGTAGGTGGCCAGCTTCTTCGCTTCCAGGGCTGCCAGCACCGCGGCCTCGTCCACCACGCCCTCGCGGGAGAAGTTGAGCAGGACCGCGCCATGCTTGACGTGCGCCAGGCTATCGGCGTTGATCATCTTGCGCGTCGCGTCCACCAGCGGCACATGGAGCGAGACGAAGTTGGCGCTCTTGAGCACTTCACCCACGCTGTTGGCCTTCTTCACCTGCGAAGGCAGGCTCCATGCGGCATCCACGGTGATCTCGGGATCGTAGCCGAGCACGTTCATGCCGAGCTTGATCGCCACGTCGGCAACCAGGCAGCCGATCTTGCCGAGGCCGATCACGCCCAGCGTGTGCCCGGCGAGCTCGTAGCCGGCAAAGTTCTTCTTGCCATCCTCGACCTTCTTCTCCATGTCGGGATCCTTCGGATCGAGCGCGGAGACGAACTTCATCGCACCGCCGATGTTGCGCGCCGCCAGCAGCATGCCGGCAACGACCAGCTCCTTGACGGCATTGGCATTGGCGCCGGGGGCATTGAACACGGGAACGCCGCGCGCCGACATGGCCTTGACCGGGATGTTGTTGGTGCCGGCGCCCGCGCGGCCGATCGCCTGCACGGATTTCGGAATGTCCATCGAGTGCATGTCGGCCGAACGCACCATGATGGCGTCGGGCAGCGTGATGTCCTTGCCGACGTTATAGCGGTCCGACGGCAGGCGCTTGAGGCCGTTCTGGGAGATCTGGTTGAGGATCAGGACGCTGAGCGGATTAGCCATGGCTTGCCTCGAATTCCTTCATGTAATCGACCAGGGCGGCAACGCCGGCGACCGGCATCGCGTTGTAGATCGAAGCGCGCATGCCGCCGACGGAGCGATGGCCCTTGAGCTGGACCATGCCGCGCG
>CAYTFA010000098.1:0-6907 GCA_964436755.1 uncultured Rhodocyclaceae bacterium
AGGCGCGCTCGACCTTGGCCAGGCTCGCCATGTCGGCCATCGAGCAGCCGGCGGCAAGGTCGGGCAGGATGGAAATCTGTTCCGGGCGCGACAGGATGTCGGCCACCTCGGCCATGAAGTGCACACCGCAAAAGACGATGTGCTTGGCATCCGCCTGCGAGGCGAGGCGGGAGAGCTTGAGCGAGTCGCCGGTGATGTCGGCGTGGGCATACACGTCGGCACGCTGGTAGTGGTGGCAGAGCAGCACCACGTCCTTGCCGAGCTTTGCCCGGGCGGCTCGGATGCGGTCGCCGGCCTCCCTGTCGGCCAGGCTGTTGAAGCGATCGAAGGAGATGGTGGCTGTTTGCATGACCGTGATCCTCAGCTCTGGTTCCAGGGCAGGCCGGCATTGCGCCATCCGCCCGTGCGGTTGCGCTGGCCGTTGGCATCCTTGTCGCCCTCGAAGCCCTCGAGCACGTTGAAGCAGTCGGCGAATCCGGCCGCGGTGGCCGCAGCGGCGGCATGGTGCGAGCGTCCACCCGAGCGGCAGATGAACATGAGCAGCCCTTCGCTGGCCAGCGCGTGCTTCAGGGTCTGCAGGAAGTGCGGGTTGCGCACCTTGCCCGGGTAGGCTTCCCATTCGATCTCGAGTGCGCCGGGTATGCGGCCGACCCAGTCGAGTTCCGCCTTGCTGCGGATGTCGACGAGGTGTGCACCGGGCGCGAGGCGCCAGAGTTCGTGCGCCTCGCGCGGTGTCAGCGCCCCTTCGTAGGGCAGCTTGAGTTCGCGGGCACGGGTCTGGGCAAGCGTGAGGAGTTCGGTCAGGCGGCCCATATCGGGCGGCGGGATACAATGCGGGGAAGCGAGTATAGCCCTCCCAGATGCCGCGCGAAACCCGATCCACCGGCGATCCCACGTTCCCCCGCGGCAATGGCGCGCAGGCCGAGGAACGCTTCCGCGAAGGCCGCCGCATCACCTGGATCAGCGTCGCGGTGAATGTCGTGCTCACCGCGATGCAGCTCGTCGTCGGTTTCGCCGCGCATTCGCAGAGCCTGGTCGCCGACGCCATGCACACGCTGTCGGACATCGTCGCCGACGGCTTCGTCCTCGTCGCCAACCACAAGGGGGCCGAGGCCGCGGACAGCGAACATCCCTACGGTCATGGCCGTTTTGAAACTGCCGCTTCGCTGGTGCTCGGCATCGTCCTCGCCGTCACCGGCGGCGGCATCCTGCTTGCGGCAGCGGGCCGCCTGCAGGACCTGGGCAGCGCGCCGCCGGTCGGCATCGCCGCGATGTGGGCGGCAGTGTTCACCCTGGTCGCCAAGGAAGGACTGTTCCGCTACATGCTCGCCAGCGCCGAACGCCTGCGCTCGCCGATGCTGGTTGCCAACGCCTGGCATGCGCGGGCCGACGCCCTGTCGTCGCTGGTGGTCGCTGCAGGCATCGGCGGCGCGCTGGTCGGCTTCAACTTCGCCGATGCCGCCGCGGCCATCGTCGTCGGCGCGATGATCGTCAAGGCCGGCGTCGGCTTCGCCTGGGAGGCGATCCGCGAGCTCATCGATACAGGTCTTTCCGCCGAGGAAGTCGCCGCGATCCGCGAGTCGATCGCCACCACGCCGGGCGTCAAGGGCCTGCACGAGCTGCGCACGCGGCGCATGGCGCACCAGGTGCTGGTCGATGCGCACGTGCAGGTGGATCCGCGCATCAGCGTTTCCGAGGGTCACCGCGTCGCGGAAACGGCGCGGCAGAACGTCCTCGAGCGCCACGACGACGTGCTCGACGTGCTGGTCCATGTCGACGCCGAAAACGACCTGATGGGAACCGCCGCCGCCCGCCTGCCGGACCGCGAGGACTTGCTCGCACGCCTGCGCGAATTGCTCGGACCGGATTTCCCCGCGGTCGAGCGCACCACGCTGCACTACCTGGGCAATCGCGTCGAGGCGGAGTTCGTGCTCACCGCGCCGACCATCGACCCGTCAACCAAGGCCGATCTCGACCGGCGCATAGCCAGCGCGCTGGCCGAGGATGCCCGTTTTGCCTCCATCGTGATCCACCAGCGAATCGCACCATAATGGTGCGCGCAAGCGGCCCGTTGCACAGCCTTGGTGCATAGCTTGACCCCCTAGGGCGCCTAAGGACTTGTGGCACAATCGCTTGTTCTTGCAGGACCAATGGCACGCTAACTGCTAATGCCATCCTGCACCGAATTCAGGTCACCGATTCCCGCATTCGTCATCCATCTTCAGGAGAGCAGCTCATGACCCCCCAGGACGTAATCAAGCTGGTCGAAGAAAAGGAAGTCAAGTTCGTCGACTTCCGCTTCACCGATACGCGCGGCAAGGAACAGCACGTTGGCGTGCCCGTTTCCGCCTTCAGCATGGACAAGTTCGAAGACGGCCACGCCTTCGACGGTTCCTCGATCGCCGGCTGGAAGGGCATCCAGGCATCCGACATGCTGCTCATGCCGGATGCCAACACGGCCTATATCGACCCCTTCTTCGACGAAACGACCCTGATCCTGACCTGCGACGTGGTCGAGCCGTCCGACGGCAAGGGCTATGACCGCGACCCGCGCTCGATCGCCAAGCGCGCCGAGGCCTACCTGAAGTCCTCCGGCATCGGCGACACCGCCTACTTCGGCCCCGAGCCCGAGTTCTTCATTTTCGACAGCATCGAGTGGGGCGTGGACATGTCCGGCGCCCACGTCAAGATCTTCTCCGAAGAGGCCGCCTGGTCGTCCTCCGAGAAGTTCGAAGGCGGCAACACCGGCCACCGTCCCAACGTCAAGGGCGGCTACTTCCCGGTGCCCCCGGTCGACAGCTTCAACGACATGCGCGCCCAGATGTGCCTGCTGCTGGAAGCCTGCGGCGTGCCGGTCGAAGTGCATCACCACGAAGTCGCCACCGCCGGCCAGAACGAGATCGGCACCGTGTTCAACACCCTGGTGCGCCGCGCCGACCAGACCCAGCTGCTGAAGTACATCGTGCATAACGTCGCCCACAGCTACGGCAAGACCGCGACCTTCATGCCCAAGCCCATCGTCGGCGACAACGGCTCCGGCATGCACGTGCACCAGTCGATCTGGAAGGACGGCAAGAACCTGTTCGCCGGCAACGGCTACGCCGGCCTCTCCGAGTTCGCGCTGTACTACATCGGCGGCGTGATCAAGCACGCCCGCGCCCTGAACGCCATCACCAACCCGCTGACCAACTCCTACAAGCGCCTGGTGCCCGGCTTCGAAGCCCCGGTCAAGCTGGCCTACTCGGCCCGCAACCGCTCGGCCTCGATCCGCATCCCCTACGTGCAGTCGGACAAGGCGCGCCGCATCGAGACCCGCTTCCCGGATCCGGGTGCCAACCCCTACCTGTGCTTCACCGCGCTGATGATGGCCGGCCTCGACGGCGTGCAGAACAAGATCCACCCGGGCGACCCCGCCGACAAGAACCTCTACGACCTGCCGCCGGAAGAGGATGCGAAGATCCCGACCGTCTGCTCGTCGCTGGAGCAGGCGCTGGAGTACCTGAACAAGGATCGCGAGTTCCTGACCCGCGGCGGCGTGTTCAGCAACGAGATGATCGATGCCTACATCGAACTCAAGATGGAAGAGGTCACGAAGTTCCGCATGACCACCCATCCGGTCGAGTTCGACATGTACTACTCGATCTGATCGGGTCGGACTCCTGCGCAAAGGACGGGCTGCGGCCCGTCCTTTTTTTGTTTTTGCCGTTTTGGCATACACTCGCCGCCATGAAGCCGTACCTGACTGCCGTCCTGCCCGCCCTGGCCCTGCTGCCCGTGGCGGCGGATGCCAACACGCTGTACAAATGCACCGACGACTCGGGAGTGGTGCTGTTCACCAACCAGAAGCCTGCCCGCCGGGATTGCGTCGTGCTTTCTCACCAGGCCCAGGGCACCGTCTCCGGCGCGCCGCGGCAGAAGGCCAGCACACCGACGCCGGCGGATTTTCCGCGGGTTTCCGGCAGCGAGCAGAAGGCGCGCGACAACGACCGCCGGGCGATCCTCGACAAGGAGCTTGCCAACGAGCTGCAAGGCCTCGAAACGGCAAAGAAGTCCCTGCTCGACGCCGGCAGCCAGCCCGCCGACAAGCTGCAACCCCTGCGCGACGCGGTCGCCCTGCACGAACGCAATGTCGAAGCGCTGAAGAAAGAGCTGGGCAACCTGCGCTAACCCTGCCCGGCTGGTGCGCTTCTTGCACGATTCATCCGTGATGAAAGCCACCGACTCCTTCACTGCCTTCAGCGGGCTCGACCTGCTGTCCTGCGCCGTGATCCTTGCCGATGCACGACTCAACGTGCGGCACCTGAACCCGGCCGCCGAGAACCTGTTCGCGGTCAGTTCGCGCAAGGTGCTCGGGCAACCCCTGCACAAGCTGCTCGGCACGTCCGTCGAGCTCGACGCCGCCCTCGACAACGCGCTGAAGAACAACTGGAGCTACACCGGCCACAACATCCTCATCAAGTCCGAAGCCGACGTGGAACTGCATGCGGACTGCACAGTGACGCCGGTCGACGCCGCCAACGCCAGGCTGCTGCTCGAGGTTCGCCCCATCGACCAGCAGTTGAAGGCCGCGCGCGAAGAGCAGCTTGCCCAACAGCAGCAGGCGAACCGCGAACTGGTGCGCAACCTTGCCCATGAGATCAAGAACCCGCTGGGAGGCATCCGCGGCTCGGCGCAACTGCTCGAGCGCGAGCTGGAAAGCAAGCCGTTGCGTGAATACACGCAGGTCATCATCGAGGAGGCCGACCGCCTGCAGGACCTGATGCAGCGCCTGCTGTCCTCGCACCGCTCGATGCAGCCGGCGCAGGTCAGCATCCACGAAATCCTCGAGCGCGTGCGCCGGCTGATCCACGCCGAGTACCACGACGTCAGCGTGCGCCGTGACTACGACACCTCGCTGCCCGAGCTTACGGGCGACCGCGAGCAGTTGCTGCAGGCCGTCCTCAACATCTCGCGCAACGCCGCCCAGGCCATGCACGGCAAGGGCGAAATCGTCTTCCGCACGCGGGCGGCGCGGCAGGTGACCCTGGCGAAGAAGCATCACCAGCTGGCACTCGAATTGCAAGTGATCGACAACGGCCCGGGCATCCCGGAAGCGATCCGCGACAGGATCTTCTATCCGCTGGTGTCCGGCCGCGAAAACGGCAGCGGACTCGGCCTGACCATCGCGCAGAGTTTCGTGCAGCAGCATGGCGGTACCATCGAGGTGACTTCGCGCCCGGGCCGCACCTGCTTCTCGCTGCTGCTGCCGCTGGCGACGAAGAAGAGGGAAGGGCAATGAGCACGAACACTGGAGCGAAGAGCACGCCATGAACCCCGTCTGGATCGTCGACGACGACCGCTCGATCCGCTGGGTGCTGGAAAAGGCGCTCGGCCGCGAGAGCATTCCGGCCAAGAGCTTCGGCTCCGCCGACGAGGCGCTGGCCGCCCTCGATGCCGGCGCCGTGCCCCAGGTGCTGATCTCCGATATCCGCATGCCGGGGCGCAGCGGCCTGGACCTGCTGCGCGAGGCCAAGGCCCGACACCCGGAACTGCCGGTCATCATCATGACCGCGTATTCCGACCTCGATTCGGCCGTCGCCGCCTTCCAGGGGGGGGCTTTCGAATACCTGCCCAAGCCCTTCGACGTCGACCAGGCCCTGGACCTCGTGCGCCGGGCCATCGCCCAGGCAACGCACCAGAATGGTGCATCCGTCGAGACCAGCGCCGTGCCGGAGATCCTGGGGCAGGGAGCCGCGCTGCAGGAGGTGTTCCGCGCCATCGGGCGGCTGTCGCAGTCGCACGCCACGGTACTCATCAACGGCGAATCCGGCACCGGCAAGGAACTGGTCGCCCGTGCGCTGCACCGGCACAGCCCGCGCCGCGACGCCCCCTTCATCGCGATCAACACGGCGGCCATCCCGCGCGACCTGCTCGAATCCGAACTCTTCGGCCACGAGAAGGGCGCCTTTACCGGTGCCGGCGCCCTGCGCCGCGGCCGCTTCGAGCAGGCCGACAACGGCACGCTGTTCCTCGACGAGATCGGCGACATGCCGGCCGAGCTGCAGACGCGCCTGCTGCGCGTACTCTCCGACGGCAACTTCTATCGCGTCGGCGGCCACCAGCCGGTGAAGGCCAACGTGCGCGTCATTGCCGCCACGCACCAGGACCTCGAGGCGCGCGTCAAGGATGGCCTGTTCCGCGAAGACCTTTTCCACCGCCTCAACGTGATCCGCCTGCGCCTGCCGCCGCTGCGCGAGCGGCGCGAGGACATCCCCCTGCTGGCGCGCCACTTCCTGCAGAAAAGCGCGCAGGAGCTCGGCGGCGAGCCCAAGCGCCTCACCGATGCCGCACTGAAATACCTGCAGGGCCTGGATTTTCCCGGCAACGTGCGCCAGCTGGAGAACATCTGCCACTGGCTGACGGTGATGGCGCCCGGGCAGAGCGTGGATGTCGCGGACCTGCCGGCGGAACTGCGCGACGGCAGTGACGGTGCGGCACGGCGCGACCTGCCTGCGGAATGGAGTTCCGCCCTTGCCGCCGAGGCCGACCGGCTGCTCGCTGCCGCGCCGGGCGAGGTTTTCGACCAGCTCACGCGCAAGTTCGAAGCGACGCTGATTCGCCGCGCCCTGAACACCACCGGCGGCCGCCGCATCGACGCCGCGCAGCTTTTGGGCATCGGCCGCAACACCATCACGCGCAAGATCCAGGAACTCGGGCTCGACGACGGCAAAGGCGAAGGCGAAGCGGGCTGATATAGTCGCGGCGGAGCCGGCCGCCGGCCGCGGCCGGCGCTGCATCCATCGTCGCCATGCCCATCGCCATACCCCACATCGCCCATCGCCTCGGCGACCTCGCGCGCCGCTTCGACATCGACGCCCTCGCCACCTGCGCGTCGACCAACGCCGAGTTGCTGGCGCGCGCCGAAGCA
>CAYTFA010000099.1:0-2534 GCA_964436755.1 uncultured Rhodocyclaceae bacterium
TTAACGGGGGCTTCCTCCCGTTACTGGTCGATGACTTCATCCATTGCCGTCTACCTCACGAATCCCAACTGACGATCTACACCAGACCGAACCAGTCGGTAACTGAGCAACTTCTGGCTCACCCCGTATTCCTTGGCCGCCTCATCTAACTCAAGACGTCGGTGCCGAATGGACAGGAGCGCGTCACGCGGAAGGAGGAGGCAGCTGGAAAGCCAATCAGCCTCCTCCTCCTGCGTCTTATCGTAGCTCTTCAGCATCATGATGCCGTCGGGCGTGACATTCATTTCCTGCGGAGTATGGTTAAGGATTCGATGTGCGAGTTCATGAGTCAAGTCGTTCGCCTGACGTCCACGTGGATGGGATGAATTGAGGATCACCGCGGTCTTGCTACCAGCCATGAGCGTCACCGCTGACCAGCAACTTGGTGTTCCATCATTGCGAAGCAAGATGTCGATGTTCTCTTGGGAGAGCCCGGCAACTTCGTTCGGCGTCCATACCGATATTCCTTGGTTTGCTGCCAGTTTCCACGGGTCAATAGGCCCGCTTGCGGAAATCTGGAGTTCCTTACGCTTTGCGACCGAGAATTTCTCGCACCAAGTTTTGAATCCTCGTTCCAACGCCTACTCCTGAACTTCTTCTTCTTCACGCAGCATCTTGTGCGCCAACATGATCATTTCACTCAATGCTGTTGCCGTTTCAGGCCTGATCGCGTTTACTTTCTTGAAATGAACCAAGACCTTGCTCGGTGTGGTGCCACGAGTCGACGCTAGCCCCAAATAATGAGCAGGGTCATCGCCCAACCAGCTACATATTCGCCCGAACGTTTCTAAGTCCGGAACACCTCCGTTTTCGACTCGGGAAAGGGTTGCAGAGCTAATTCCAACCTCCTGTGCCGCCGCTCGTATTCCCTGTCCTGCTCTCTTTGATCGAATCCTATCCGCCAGCGCCCCAATCTTTAGCTGATCCATGGTCCCCCTGTTTCACAAGTAAGAATGAATGGTTGACAAACGAGACAGTCCACAGGTAGACTGTCTCGCGAGTGAGACGAAGTGTCTCGCGAAACGGCCGACGTGTCAAATGATTTCAGCGGCGGCTGCCCCAACCAAGAAAAGGATAAGACCATGCAACCTACTGATTTGATGGCTGAAAAAATGGAACAAAATCAAGCTGATCATGCGCCACGCATGGTTTCCGTGAAGATTGACGGCCGGGACATTGAGATTGAGGCAATGACGTATCGCGTTCCCGACTTGAAAGCCCGTCTGGGTGTTCCACTCGATTATGAACTGGACTTGATTAAGGGTGACCACTTCGATCCGCTCGCTGATGACCAGAGCTACAAGGTCCATGGACACGAAGTGTTTCTTTCTCACGTCCGGACAGGCTCATCGTCCTAATTATGGACACACAGCAGGTAGAGGAACTCAGGGCGATTGTGCCGGGTGCAATCTCCATGCGAGACGGCGCCATCGACTATGTCTTTTTACCCGGGTTCAAGGTGCTGGTGGGGGGAGCTGAGCGTGTGGTCGACTGCCTGCTCTGCCCCGTTCAACATGGCGGCTACACCACCCGCTTGTTTTTGTCCGAACGGCTAACTCAGCGCGGGCAGAACTGGACCGTGCATAGCATCCTGGGGCGCGAATGGCATACATGGTCGTGGAACGGCGTGCAGCCCACGCTGCCGCTCGTGCAGATACTGCTGGCACACTTAGGAGCCCTGCGATGAAGCTGGTTTTCCGGCTATCGCAGGGGTTGTATCACGAGATCCAGAAGGACCTTTCACGGACTCACCCCGTCGCGGCAGAGAGAGTCGGCTTCTTGGCTTGTGGCATCGCTACACTCGATCGCGGCGGTCTGCTTCTCCTGGCAGATACATATCACCCTGTGGCAGACAGTCACTATGTCAATGATCCGCGCGCAGGCGCAACCATAAACGCAGAGGCCATTCGGGCTGCCCTGCAGATCGCTTACCGGCAGAAAGTGTCGATGTTTCACATCCATCGCCACGAGCACTATGGCCGTCCTCAGTTCAGTGCCATTGACTTGCGGGAGAGCGCACGGCTAACTCCTGACTTCTTCAAGGTCCGCGTCGAAATGCCGCACGGCGTGATTGTGCTCAGCCACGACGGTGCTAGAGGCCTCTGTTGGCTACCTGGACAGAAGTCGCCGCTTCCTATCAATGACTTCACTGTTGTTGGGTCGCAGGTGCCCGGTCTAAGGGCGATTGCATGAATACAAAGCAATCGAGACAAGACTTTCTTGGCGCTAACAATGAAGAAGTTCTGGCAAGCGTCACTATAGGCGTCGTCGGCCTCTGCGGCGGAGGCTCACACGTCTGCCAGCAACTGGCACACGCTGGTGTTGGGCGATTTGTCATCGCCGACTTTGATCACGTCGACCACTCGAATCTCAACCGAATGGTAGGGAGTTGCCCTGCCGACGCTGATGCTGCGCACCGTAAGGTCGTGGTGATGAGAGACTTGATCTGTCGGATCAACCCCCGCGCGAAAGTCGTCTGCGCCGATGGCGAGTGG
>CAYTFA010000099.1:2559-6866 GCA_964436755.1 uncultured Rhodocyclaceae bacterium
CATCGGCTGCGTCGACCGCTTTTCCGCGCGCGAGGAGTTGGAACGGTTTTGCCGCCGCTTTCTGATTCCCTTCATCGACATCGGTATGGATGTATTCACGACAGCCGGAGGGCACAGCATTTCCGGTCAAGTAGTTCTGTCGGTGCCGGGTGGCCCTTGCTTGTGGTGCCTTGGGGTCCTCACGCAAGAGCGACTCGCCGTAGAGCAGCAGAATTATGGTGCCGCCGGAGGGCGGCCGCAGGTCATATGGCCAAACGGCGTTCTCGCGTCGATTGCTGTCGGACAGACCATTTCGTTGCTTTTGCCCTGGAATCAGAGCTTGCCGATGCACGCGATGATTGAATACGACGGCAATCGTCAGACGACGCGCGAAAGCACGCGGTTGGCATTTTTGAAGGATCTCGACTGTGCGCACTTTGCTTCCTCTGGCGGCGTTGGCGATCCATTTTTCCAATTCAAACCTCAACCCTCGCATGGAAGATTAATTAGCTGGTTACAAGCATTGCATCGCAAGTGGAGGCCCCACCCGAAGCAGGTTAGGGTCAATCGTCGTTAATCGGTAGTTGTCCACTGCATTACCGACGAACACTGCCAAGCGAGCGAACGTGGACAAAGGCCGACAAGCGGAAGTCGACTCGCACCACAGGGCGCCCCTACCCCCCCTCCCAATACCTGCAGCCCCCCCGTCTTCCCGAACCAGAACAGCGTCCGCCTGTCCTTCGACCAACCCGGCGCGGCGCCAGCGATGACGCCCAGCTTGCCGGAATCCGGGTACCGCACCACCTCGGGCTCGATCATGGTGCTGACGCACAGGTAGGTCAGCGGCTGGTCGCTGTAGTTGATGATCTGGTGCGCGGTCTCCACGCCGCCGGCGGGCGCAGCGATGAAGTCGCCGGCGCGGAAGGGGTGCTCGCCGTCGGCCAGGCGCAGCCGGCCCCTGCCTTCCAGCACGAAGATCATCTCCTCGTTGGCGTGGTGGCCGCGGACGGGCCACGCTCGCCACCCGTGCGGTCCCTCAGGTAAGCCGCCTGATAGAGACCGTGACCTGCGTGCGCCGCAAGATCCTGTGCCGGTTGCCTCCACCAACCAGCATTAGGTGGTGGGGCGATTGGTAAAACAAAGCCCGAAAAATCTCGGGCCATGACTGCTGCTGTACCGCGGAAAAAACTAAGCCCTTTTGGCGGTGGTTCCAAAGTAGTTGTCACTGATCGACTTATAAACCGACCGATCATCAGCGGACGCCGGTTTGTGAAATCCTGCCGACACCTCGCCTACCGGGAATTCGGCAGGGGCACCACAAGCCGAACCTGGCACAACCTTACCATTTACGTTAGCCAATACCGGTAGCTCAAGCTGCCGTGGGCGCGTCGTGGTCATTTAATCCCCCAACCGTTGTCAATTCAGGAAGTCGAAGCGGAGTACTCGAAATTTCAGCCACAACGACCTCTTCCAATCTTGGGATGGCACGGAGACTGACATGCGTCGAGGGTGATGCCTCATCCCTCTTTTTTAAGTCTAGCACTCCAGTCTTCGTTTTCCGAGACCCTGAATCGAAAAGGTCGATAAACCGTCGCGGCGCCACTCCATCAAACTGCATCAACTTGACCCCCTTCCCGTCGATTGCCTCGGTCAGGGCGTCGGAATGAAGCCTAGTAGCAAGACTCTTCCTATAAGGCTCGATGTAATAGATCTCTGATATTCCTGCAGCTACAAGGTGGCGGGCACAGGAATGGCAAGGGTAGGTCGTCACAAACACCTTGCCACCTATTACCCGATCCCCTGCTACTCTGGATGCACCCAAGATCGCATGCATTTCAGCATGAACGGCTCGGGAGAACTCAATCAAGTCTTTAACCCTCGAATCTTTCAGTATGGCCTGCACGGCACGTTCCTGTTTGTCGGCCGTCAATACAGATTCTTTAACTAAAGCTTCGGCAATTTTGTCGGCAATCGTTCGCTTTTCTGCATCGTTATGGCATCTAGTCCCCGGTAAGGCATAGCAGCGCTCATCACCTCTGTCCTCGGCCAAGATTGTTATCAATGGCGGCTTACCATAAAGGCCACCGCCACTACTTGGCACATCATTCCACCCCGTAGCGAGAAGCTCCCCAACCTTCGACGTTACTGCGGCGCCGACTTGCCGAGAAAGGCATGCTGAATTTCTCGAAGCAGATGCCGCGGCGTACATGGCATTTTCTTCAGGGGACGGAGAAACAACCGCTGTCCGGAAGATCAGATTAAAGAAATTGCGCAACTTGCCAACAAGCTGTCCGATGGCCTTGTTCTCGGTTGGTCCGGTGATTGATTCGTCGACCCGCAAGAAAAAATCGCATTGCGGAAAGGTATCTCGAACAGACTGGCCATGGCTGAATTCTTCTCCAGAATCTGTATCGATCAGTTTCTTCACATCATCCGAAGACAATGAGCCCGGCCGCTCAAGGTTCTGATGTCGAACTTCCAACGGAGAAAAAACCCCAATCGCGAATAGCGCCTCACCATAAATCAAGCGCAGTAACTTTAGCTCTTCGCTATTTTTTACCGAATCGATCACATGGCAGATTCGGTGGGCCATGATTTGTTTGTCATGGTCTTTTTCTCCCTCATTTGCGCGATCACTAAATTCACCGTATGACTTCTTGCGATCTGCACTGATCTTGGCAATAGCCATTTTGGCCAAGACATCATTGCCTAGGAGACGACGCAATTCGTCCCCTGCCTTTATTAAAGTATCGATCTCGGAATATCGATTTGTCGTGTCTACTTGGACGCCAACAACATCGGTATTAATGCGAATGAGTTCGCTCAAACGAATTTGCTCAGTCAGATATCCAAACTCCCCCAACGCATTCTTGATCTGGGCCGCCGCCTCATGCAGCGGCGAACCAATCGGACCGCAAAGTGCTATCACAAGCTCCGGGGTAAGACTGGCTGTAGCCTCGAAAGTCGAATCAACAAACTTTGATGGGATAGCAGAGGCATTAGGGATTGCCTGGGATTTTTGTGCTTTTGCTGCGAAAGCCATCCAACACCTCCACCGGAATAACTAGTGGCGATCTTATATCGGAGCAGCGTCGGTCACTCCATTGTCATGCATCGAAAAAATGGGCTAATTCATTGATTCGGCCAATTTCTCACCCTATGGCGCTGACATTCGGCGGCAAAGAATTTGGCCGACCGTGGCGAAAACTGGGCCTGGCCCAGTTTTCCAGCTAGCCTCCAAGAGCTAGCTTACTGGCTCTTTGCCAACCACATACGGCAACTCACCGGCGGATGCCGAAGGCGGACAGCAATAATCATGTGGCCCAATTCACACGCACGCGTAAAACCTGCAGCTACTCCCCCTCCCAATACCCGCAGCCCTCCCCCGTCTTCCCGAACCAGAACAGCGTCCGCTTGTCCTTCGCCCCGCCCGGCGCGGCACCGGCGGCCACGCCCAGCTTGCCGGAATCCGGGTACTGCACCACCTCGGGCTCGATCATGGTGCTGACGCACAGGTAGGTCAGCAGCTGGTCGCTGTCGTTGATGATCTGGTGCGCGGTCTCCACGCCGCCGGCGGGCGCGGCGATGAAGTCGCCGGCGCGGATGGGGTGCTCGCCGTCGGCCAGGCGCAGCCGGCCCCTGCCTTCCAGCACGAAGATCATCTCCTCGTTGGCGTGGTGGCTGTGGAAGGGCCAGGCGCGCTTGCCGGGCGGCAGCTGGGTGACGCGGTAGCCGAGCTTGGCCGCGCCGATGCGGCTGGCCACGGGCGCCATGCGCGCCTCGAAGCGCTCGCCGTGGGTTTGGGTGTCGAAGACCAGCTCGTCGAGGTTGAGGATGGGACGGGTCATCGCGGTTCTCCTGCGCGGGGTGGACGGGATGCGGCGGCGGCCGGGACGGGCGCCCGGTGCGCATGGTGGCACGCCGGGGCGCGGGCGCGCTAGCGCCGCTTGGCCAGCAGGCGGTCGAGCTGGTTGCCGAAAGCCTGCCGGTCGGCGCTGGAAAACGCGGCCGGGCCGCCGGTTTCGACGCCGCTGCTGCGCAGGCCTTCCATGAAGTTGCGTAGGGTCAGGCGTTCCTGGATGTTGGCGGCGGTGAGCAGTTCGCCGCGCGGGTCGATGACGGCCGCACCCTTGGCGATGACCTGCGCGGCGAGCGGGATGTCGGCGGTGATGACGATGTCGCCGGGCTCGGCCTCCTGCGCGATACGCTGGTCGGCGACGTCGAAGCCGCCGGGCACCTGCAGCGCGCGGATCCACGGCGAGGGCGGCACGCGCAGCATCTGGTTGGCGACCAGCGTCAGCATGACCTCGCTGCGCTTGGCGGCGCGG
>CAYTFA010000100.1:0-6856 GCA_964436755.1 uncultured Rhodocyclaceae bacterium
TCGTCGGCGCCGTCGTCACGCTGATGGGGCTGCTCGCGTTCCCGGCGATGCTGCGCGCGGGCTACAACGTCAAGATCTCGGCGGGGGTGATCACCGCCGGCGGCTGCCTCGGCATCCTGATCCCGCCGTCGGTGATGCTGATCGTTTACGGCGCCACGGCCGGCGTTTCGGTGGTCCAGCTATACGCGGGCGCCTTCTTCCCCGGCATCATGCTGGCCGGCCTCTACATCGGCTACGTGATCGTCATTGCCAAGCTCAAGCCGCACCTGGCGCCGCCCCTGCCGATGGAAGAGCGCCACATCGACCTGCCGCCAGCCGCGGCGAAGATGCGCGACGAAATCAGCCATCGCGTCGTGCCGGGCTTGCTGGGTGCGCTGAAGGGGTCGCGCAACCTGGGCATCGGCGGCGGAGTCATCGTGCGCGAAGGCGTGATTGCCCTGCTGCCTGCGCTGGCATCGGCGGCGCTGCTGGCCGCCGTCTGGCACTTTGCGACCGTGCCGGAAACGAAGTACGAAACCGCGGGACTGGTGGAAATGGGTGCGGGCTCCGCGGAAGCACCCGCGGAATCGGCGGGAGGCGTCGAGGAACCGAGGGCCGAGGGCGTCGCCGAACCGAAGGAGGAGGCCGAGGGTGTCAAGGAGCCGCCGTCCGAGGACGGGGTGAAGGAACCCTCCGCCGGTGGCGTGCAGGAACCGCCCGGCGCGAAGGAAGTGCAGGCCGTGCAGGCGCCTCCCGTCGCGTCTGCCGCGACGGCTTCCGGTCCGGCCAAGGCAGCGGCGCAGGCCGCTGCGCCGCCGGCAGCGGAAGTCGAGCAGGAACGCCTGCCGGTTCCCGTCTGGTACTGGGTCTTCCTCGGCGCCGGCGTCCTGGCGACCTTGGGCTTCTACGCCATCTTCACCTTCGTCCGCCTCGAAGTGTTCAAGATGCTGCTGGCCTCGTTCTTCCCGCTGGCGATCATGATCCTGGCGGTGCTGGGCAGCATCGTCTTCGGCCTGGCGACGCCGACCGAGGCGGCGGCCATCGGCTCAGCCGGCGGCTTCGTGCTGGCGGCGGCCTACAAGCAGCTCAACATGGGCGTGATCAAGGAGTCGGTGTACCTCACCGCAAAGACCTCGGCCATGGTCTGCTGGCTGTTCGTCGGCTCGTCGATCTTCTCCGCCGCCTTCGCCCTGCTCGGCGGCCAGGAACTGGTGGAGAAGTGGGTACTGTCGCTGGACATGACGCCGGTGCAGTTCATGCTGCTGTCCCAGTTCATCATCTTCGTGCTCGGCTGGCCGCTGGAGTGGACCGAGATCATCGTCATCTTCATGCCGATCTTCATCCCGCTCCTGTCCCACTTCCAGATCGATCCGCTGTTCTTTGGCCTGCTCGTCGCGCTGAACCTGCAGACGGCCTTCCTTTCGCCGCCGGTGGCGATGGCCGCCTTCTACCTCAAGGGCGTGTCGCCGCCGCACGTAACGCTGAACCAGATCTTCGCCGGGATGATGCCTTTCATGGGCATCCAGGTCGTTGCCCTGGCGCTGCTCTACATCTTCCCGGGCATCGGCCTTTGGCTGCCGCGCATGTTGTATAACTAGCGCATCGGTTTCGGGAGCGGCGAGTGGATTTGGGTTCGGCGGCGTTCTGGGTAGCGCTGCTGCAGATCATCGGCATCAACATCGTGCTGTCGGGCGACAACGCGGTGGTGATCGCGCTCGCCGCGCGCTCGCTGCCGCCGGCGCAGCAGAAGCAGGCCATCTTCTGGGGCAGCGCTGCGGCCGTGGTGATGCGCATCGTGCTGACCGTGGTCGCGGTCGAACTGCTGCGCCTGCCGGCGCTGAAGCTGGTCGGTTCCGTGCTGCTGCTTTGGATCGCCGTGCAGCTGCTGATCCCCGAGGAGGGTGAGGGAGGCGACGGGGCCGATTCCTCGACGGGGATGATGGCCGCGATCCGCACCATCCTCATCGCCGACCTCGTCATGAGCCTGGACAACGTGATCGGCGTCGCTGCCGCCGCCAAGGGCAGCCTGGTCCTCCTCATCGTCGGCCTGGCCATCAGCATTCCCCTCGTTGTCTTTGCCAGCACCTTCCTGCTGCGCGTCATGGAGCGCTTCCCCGTCATCGTCACCCTGGGCGCCGGCCTGCTCGGCTGGGTGGCCGGCGAGATGGCGGTAAGCGATCCGCTTGTCGCTGACTGGATTACGGCGCAGCTGCCGTGGCTGCACACGCTGCTGCCGGTGGCAGGGGCTGCCGGCGTCATCGGGGTGGGCAAGGCACTAGCTGCGCGCGCCGAGCGAGGCGAGGAGGCAAAGTCCGTGGCAGAGCTCGAGGCGGGATCGGGCGCACCGACTGCAAAGGAGGCAGGAATGCTCAAGCTGTTATTGCCCATCGACGGATCGGAGGGCGCATTGCGTGCCGTCGATCGCCTGCTGGCGATGCGCCACTGGTATCGCGAGCCGCTTGAAATTCATCTGCTCAATGTCCAGCACCTGTTGCACAAGGACGTCGGTACCTTCGTTGCTGCCGCCGACATCCGCGATTTCCACCAGGAGGAGGGCATGAAGGAGCTTGCGGCGGCGCGCGCACGGCTCGACGCGGCGGGTGTGCCCTACGGGCACCATGTCGTCGTCGGTGAACTGGTGGCGGAGACCATCGCCCATTTCGCGCGTGAGCATGGCATCGGCCAGATACTGATGTGCACCCATGGACGCACGGCGGTGGGCGACCTGCTCCTCGGCTCGGTGGCGCACGGCGTGGTGCACAGCGCGCACGTGCCGGTGGTGCTGGTCAAATGAGCCGGCCGCGCATCCTCGTCGCGCGCGAGGTGTTCCCGGAAGTCATCGAACGCCTGCGCCAGCACTTCGAGGTTGACGACAACCAGGCCGACACCGTGCTCGGCGTCGAGGGCCTCAAGGTCCGACTGGCGGACAAGGTCGGGGCGATGACGGCCGTCAGCGACCCGGTGACTGCCGAAGTGATCGCCGCCGCACCGGCGCTCAAGGCGGTCTGCAATTTCGCCGTCGGCTATAACAACATCGACCTGGCGGCCTGCACACGCGCGGGCGTCCTCGTCACCAACACGCCCGGCGTGCTCGACGACACCACCGCCGACCTGGCCTGGGCCCTGCTGCTCGCTACGGCGCGGCACATCCAGCCATCCGAGCACTGGTTGCGGGCGGGCCGCTGGAAAGGCTTCCGCATGACCGACTGGCTGGGCAGCGACGTGCATCATGCAACGCTGGGCATCCTCGGCATGGGGCGCATCGGCCAGGCGGTGGCGCGCCGCGCGCGGGGCTTTGAGATGCGCGTGATCTACCACAACCGCAACCGGCTCGATGCGACGCAGGAAGCCGAATGCAATGCGAACTGGGTCGACAAGGACACGCTGCTGCGCGAGTCCGACTTCCTCGTGCTGATGCTGCCGTACTCGCCGCAGACCCACCATGCCATCGGCGCCTCCGAACTGGCCCTGATGAAGCCGACCGCCCACCTGGTCAACGTGGCGCGCGGCGGCATCGTCGACGACGCGGCGCTGGTGGTGGCGTTGCGCGAGCGACGGATCGCCGGCGCGGCGCTCGATGTCTTCGAGGGTGAGCCGCAGGTGAATCCGGGCCTGCTCGAGGTGGACAACGTCACGCTGACGCCGCACATCGGGTCGAGTTCGCGTGCCACGCGCCTGGCGATGGCGATGACGGCGGCCGACAACCTGATTGCAGCACTGTCCGGGCAGCGACCACCCAACCTCGTCAACGCCGACGCCTGGCGATGAGCGCGCTGCTGTCGCGCCAGCGCGTGCTGCTCGGGCTCGGTATTGCCGTCGCAGCCTACCTGCTGTCCTTCTTCCATCGGGTCGCACCGGCGGCGATCGCCGGCGACCTGCAGGCGACCTTTGCCATCGGCGGTACGCAACTCGGCACGCTGGCGGCGACCTACTTCTATGTCTACACGGTGATGCAGATTCCGACCGGGGTGCTCGCCGACACCCTGGGTCCGCGGCGCATCCTGTGGTGGGGCGGGCTGGTGGCAGGGGCCGGCGCCCTGCTGTTCGGCCTGGCGCCGAGCTTTGAACTGGCCTTTCTCGGCCGTACGCTGGTCGGGCTGGGTGTTTCGGTAACCTTCATCGCCATGCTCAAGCTGATTGCCCTGGGCTTCGACGAACGCCGTTTCGCGTCGATCACGGGCCTGTGCATGCTCGTCGGCAACCTCGGTTCCATCCTCGCCGGCGCTCCGCTGGCCTGGGCCACGCAGGCCGCTGGCTGGCGTCCGGTGTTCGTCGCCGTGGGTGTGCTTTCCCTGCTGATGGCCTTCGCAGCCCGCGCGTGGGTGCTGGAGAGTCGCGCTACCTCGATCGACAGGGCCGCCTGGGTCACGGGTCTGGCGACGGTGGTAGGGAACCGCGCCACCTGGCCCGGCTTTTTCGCCAATGCCGGACTGGCCGGTGCCTTTTTTGCCTTCGCCGGCCTGTGGGCCGTTCCCTACCTGACCCAGGTCCATGGCATGAGCCGTGCCGAGGCATCCAGCCATGTGAGCATTTACTTTCTTGGCTTTGCCATCGGCTCGATGCTCTGGGGAAATGTCTCGGATCGCCTTGGGCGGCGCAAGCCCGTGATGCTGGCGGTTTCCGGTGTCCATGCCATGGGTTGGGGCCTGTGGCTTGCCGGCGTGGTTCACGCAGGGTGGATGACCTACGCCTTGTGCGGGGCCATGGGGCTAGCCACCGCCGGCCTGACGCTGTCCTGGGCGGCGGCGAAGGAAGTGAATCCACCCGCGCTCTCGGGCATGGCGACCAGCGTGGTGAATGTCGGCGTGTTCTTCGGGCCGGCGATACTGCAACCCGCCGTCGGCTGGCTCATGGAACGTACTTGGGACGGCCGCGTCGAGTCCGGGGTGCGCATCTACTCGGCGCTCGACTGGCAGAATGGGCTGCTGCTGATGATGGCCTCGGCGGTAGGCGGCTGGATCGCCGTGCTGTTCGTCAAGGAGACTGGCTGCCGCAACATCTGGAAGGGAAAGGACGCGAAGTGAAGGGGATCCTGCTGTATGGGCACGGTGCGCGCAATCCGGAGTGGGCACGGCCCTTCCACCAGATTCGCGACGCGATCAAGGCGCGCGATCCGCAGGCCCTGGTCGAACCGGGCTTCCTCGAACTGATGCAGCCGAGCTTCGAGGAGGGCGTAGCCTGCCTCGTCGCCCAGGGCGCAACGCGCATCGTGGTGATCCCCATCTTCATGGCCGCCGGCAGCCATGTGAAGAAGGATTTGCCGCAACTCGCCGCCAGCGCCATGGACCGGCACCCGGGCTTGCGCATCGCGCTTGCCGATCCGGTGGGGGAGGCCGCTTCCGTGCTGGCGGCCATGGCCGACTACGCGATGGCGGTACCGTTCGCCGAGAGCTGAGTCCGGCGCAGGGCCAAAAAAGAAACGGGGGCCGCGGCCCCCGTTTCTCGTTGCGTCGTGCGATGGTCAATACACGTCGTGCTGGGTGTTATGCACGTTGAACTTGCCGGTCGGCGTGATCAGCTTCGGATCCTTGATCACGGCCTTCAGCTTGCGCGTCTTGTCATCGACGACAACGATGGCCGAGGTCTTGTCCTTGGCGCTCCAGACCGAGAACCACACCTCGTCGCCCGCCTTGTTGTACTCGGGCTGAACGATACGGCGCGCGCCATCGTCCTTGATGCCGGCCCATTCGCCGATAGGCAGTACCTCGAAACCCTTGTCGAGCCGGTCGATGTCGAATACGGCGATCGACTGGCTGACAGCGGCCTCGGGATTGAGCGGCGTGTCGACCCACAGGTTCTTCGACTTGGGATGCGTCTTGATGAACAGCGAACCGCCACCCTGGGCCTTGATCGTCTGCACGACGCGCCAGGCCTGGTCCTTGTGCTTCTTCGGGTCGGTGCCGATCAGGCTCACCGTCTCGTCGCCGAGGTGGCTGGTGGCCCATACCGGTCCGAACTTCGGATGCACGAAGTTGGCGCCGCGCCCCGGGTGGGGCACCTTGCCGACATCGACCAGCGCGGCCAGCTTGTCCTCTTTGGTGTCCACCACCGCGATCTTGTTCGAGGCGTTGGCGGCGACCATGAAGTAGCGGCCCGAGGAATCCATGCCGCCGTCGTGGAGGAACTGCGCAGCGTTGATCGTGGTGACTTTGAGGTTTTCCAGGTCCTTGTAATTGACCACGAGGATCTTGCCGGTTTCCTTGGCGTTGACGATGAACTCGGGATTGAAGTGCGAGGCGACGATGGAGGCGACGCGTGGCTCCGGATGGTATTCCTGGGAGCCGACGGTGGTGCCGCGCGTGGATTCGATGCGCAGGGGCTTGAGCGTATCGCCCTCCATGATCACGAATTGCGGCGGCCAGTAGGTGCCGGCGATCGCATAGCGGTCTTCGTAGCCCTTGTACTTCGAGGTTTCGACCGACCGCGCTTCGAGGCCGACCTTGATCTCGGCCACCGTGTCCGGCTTCTCCATCCACAGGTCGATCAGGTTGATCTTGGCGTCGCGGCCGATCACGTACAGGTAGCGCCCCGACTTCGACATGCGCGAGATGTGCACCGCGTAGCCGGTCTTGAGGATGCTGACGATCTTCTTCGTGTTGCCGTCGATCAGGGCGATTTCGCCGGCGTCGCGCAGCGTCACCGAGAACAGGTTGTCGAGATCGAGGCTGTTCATCTTCTTCTTCGGCCGCTGGCTGGCCGGGACCAGCACCTTCTGCGAGGCCAGCATTTCCTTCATGCCCCACTCGGGCGGGGTCGGCGGCTCCTGCTGCACGTAGCGCGCCATGAGGTCGACCTGGTCGTCGGTGAGTTCGCCCGAAGTTCCCCAGTTGGGCATGCCTTGCGGCGATCCGTACTTGATGAACACCTTGAGGTATTC
>CAYTFA010000101.1:0-6825 GCA_964436755.1 uncultured Rhodocyclaceae bacterium
CGGTATTGCCCGTGGTGATCGTCGAGTAGGGCGGGTAGCCGGTCCACATGACGTCGGGAGGATCGGGGATGAAGAAGGTCGCCAGCGCCAGGATGATGCCGACGTAGAACAGCCAGACGGAAAGGGCATTGACGCGCGGGAAGGCGACGTCCTTGGCGCCGATCATCAGCGGAATGCAAAAGTTGGCGAAGAAGCCAGTCAGCGCCGGGATCTGGAAGCCGAGAATCATCACGGCGCCGTGGGCATACAGCCAGACGTTGTAGTTGGCCGGGTTGGCGGTGATGGTCGGCCCGATGGTGGAGAGCTCGGCGCGCATCAGCAGCGCCATGATGCCGGCCACCGCGAAGGCGGCGATCGAGCCGATCAGGTAGAGAATACCGACGCGCTTGTGGTCGGTGGTGAAAATCCATTCCTTCAGATTCATCGCGTGCTTCTCCCTCAGGTCTTCTTCGCCTTGGCGGCGGGCTTGGCCGGCTTCGCCGGAGCATCGCCCGCGGCCGCGCCTGCGAGCAGGGTCTCTTCCTGCTTCATCCATGCAGCGTACTCTTCCGGCGCCTTGACGACGACGCGGCCGGCCATGTAGCTGTGCATCACGCCGCAGTACTCGGCGCAGGTGACGATGTGCTCGCCCGGCTTCTCCGGATAGAACCACAGGTAGGTGATCCGGCCCGGCATCGAGTCTTCCTTGACGCGGAAGTCCGGGATGTAGTGGCTGTGCAGGGTATCGCGGCTGGTCATGCGCAGCAGGACAGGCTTGCCCGCCGGCACGACGAGTTCGTTCTGGGTACGCACGCCGTTCGGGTAGGTGTAATCCCAGCTGTACATCCCCGCCTCGAGCTTGACCTCGAGGCGATCGGCGGGCACGTCGCGGTAGTGGTTCCACAACACCCACCCGTTGGCAGCCGTGTACAGGTCGATCGAGAGGAAGACGAAGGTCGGAATCACCACCCAGGCCACCGCCGCGGCGGGGCTGAGCTTGGGCGAGGCGCCGACCTGGTTCTCCGCCGTGCGTCGCGAGGTAAACAGGAAGTACGCGGTGACGATCGCGAACAGGATCCCGATGATGGTGATGTCGACGATGACCTCGTGCCAGAGGTGGTCCCACCCGCGCGCCGGATCGTTGATCTTCGGCACCCCTGCGATGGGCCCCTCCGCCGCCCACGCGCCGAGCGCGAAGGCGGTGCCGACTATCGCGGCGGATGCCCGCCCGATGACGCCTGCCGTCCTGATGTCATGCATGCCCTGCCTCCCCTTTACCATCTCCGAGTCCCGCATCCTGCCACCGCGCCATGCGCCGCCGGTACGCCCAGGCGCCTGTCCCCATCGAGGCCAGACCCAGGAGCAGCGAGCCGACGCCGGCCAGCAGCGAATAGTTCCACTGGTACCTGCCTTCAGCATAGTTGTAGCTGAAGCAGGCGCCCGTCAGTATGTCGAACACCGCCGTCGAGTTGGATATCCGTTCCCAGTCCGCATCCATGATCGCCAACTCGATCGTCCTGCCATCCATGCGCGTGCCGTAGATGTAGCGGGCAACGCGCCCCTCGGGCGTCAGAAACACCAGCACGTTCGGATGCAGAAACGCCCTTGCCGCATCCGACCAGAAGAAGTGGAAGCCCACTTCCCCTGCAAATCCCTCCACGTCGCCGCCCTGCAGCACCGCATGGCGCCAGCCGTCCCGCATCGCCACCGGCACGCCGGATGACTTGTCCACGAACTCGCGCGCCGTCGACGTCGTGTCGCGCTTGTCGAACGACACGGTCAGCACCCGATAGTCCTGGCCCAGGCGGAAGCGCTTTACTCCTTCCAGCGCCTTCGCCAGTTCCGCATTCATCGTCGGGCACGTCCCGTCACAGCCGTAGTACGACAACAGCAGGATCAGCGGCTTGCCCAGCACTTCGCCGACGCGGAAGGTCCGCCCGTCAGCATCGGTAAGCACCGTCTCCCGCTTCAGCCGGTTGCCCAGGAACCGGGGCTCGTCGATCTGCATGACCGACGAATCCGGAACACTGTCGCGCGTGGGCGCGCCGACGGCCAGCACCGGGGCGGAAGCTCCGGCGCCGACAGCCAGCGTCGCGGCTACCAGTAATAGATTTGCGAAACGACGAAGAACCAAATGATGTCGACGAAATGCCAGTAAAGCCCCGCGGTCCGCATGAAACCCTCGTCGACATCCGCGCCCCGCAGCACGGAGGGCAGGCCCGCCATGAATATCGCGAGGCCGACGACGACGTGGGAACCGTGCAGGCCGGTGACCGAATAGAAGATGGTGCTGAAGGCGTTGGTGCTGATCGTGAAGCCCTCGTGCATGAGGTGCGACCACTCGTAGGCCGACATGCCAAGGAAGCAGGCGCCGAGCACGATCGTCAGCAGGTACCAGGTGCGGAAGCCGCCCTTGTTGCCAAGGTGCAGCAGGTGTTCCGCATAGTGGATGGTCAACGAGGACGACACCAGGATGAAGGTCATGACCAGCGGCATGATCTTGGGCAGGGTCACCGTGCCGGCGGGCGGCCACACCTCGACGTGGAGTTTCGTGTACCAATAGGCGGCGAAGAAGGAGATGAAGATCATCGCCTCGGCGAGGATGAACCAGCCCATCGCGCCGTAGGACAGGCCCTCGCCCTTGCCCATGGCTTCACTGGTCCAGCCGGCGACGCCGGCGATGATCAGCGGTATGGCGAGGCCCAGGGAAAGAACCGCGGCGAAGCTGCTGTGATAGACGAAATGCAGCGAGAAGGCGACGGCAAGGAAGAGAATGCCGAAGCTGATGACGAAGGGCCAGACACTGGTATCCCAGTGGGCGTGAGCGTGTCCTTCCGCGTGATGGGCGTCGTGCGCCATGAACTCTCCCCTTGATTGCCCTGCCGCCGGACGCCGATTTGTCGCGACGGTTGCCAGTCGGGCAATGTTAAAACATAATTGATGTAAATCAACTCGGCCGAATTATTTCAAGGTTCGGTATTTTGCGCAACCCGATTCGGGAGGAAACTTCAAGACATGACTATCAAGCAACTGCTTGCCGCCGTCGCCTGCGCGACGCTGGCGACCGCATCCGGCGCGGCCGGCAAGGCCGCGGCCGGAAACCCTGAAGCGGGACAACAGAAATCCGCCGTCTGCGGAGCCTGCCACGGCGCTGATGGCAACAGCGCCCCCGAGATTTTCGCTGCGCTGAAGGCACCGAAGCTCGCCGGGCAGGTGCCCGAGTACATTGCAAAATCCCTGCACGACTTCAAGTCCGGCCGTCGCACCAACGAGACCATGAGCCCGCAGGCGCAGGCGGTTGCGGAAGTGGACATCGCGGACCTCGCCGCCTGGTTCGCCAGCCAGAAGGTTCAGCCGAGCCCCGCCGCAAACAAGGAGCAGTTGGCGCTGGGAGAGAAGATCTTCAACAAGGGCAAGGGACGCCCGGCCCCGGTGGCGGCATGCAAGGGGTGCCATGGGCCCTACGGCGCCGGTAATTTCGGCTGGGCGAAGGTGTATTCCAACGTCCCTGCGGCACTGGCGCCGGCCGTGGGCGGCCAGCACGCGGCCTACGTCAATGACCAGTTGATGGCCTACAAGGCCGGCCGTCGCAGCACCGACCCCGGCAAGATCATGCGCGACATCGCGGGTCGTCTCGACGACAAGGAAATCGCCGCCGTATCCGAATACATCTCCAGTCTGTCCAGATAAGAATTTCCCGCTTCGCCACGGCCCCCGCTGCGGCGGGGGCTTTCTTTTGGATTGTCGCGATCAGGCGGCCAGCGCGGCCAGCAGCTTTTCGTGGACCCCGCCGAAGCCGCCGTTGCTCATGACCAGGACCTGGTCGCCGTCACGGGCATCGGCCGCCACGTCGGCCACCAGGGCCCCGAGATCTACGTAGGTTCGGGCCAACGTTCCGAGCGGCGCCAGCGCCTCCGCGGCATTCCAGCCCAGCCCATGGGTGAAGCAGTAGGTGGCATCGGCACCCTTCAGGCTTTCGGGCAGCTGGGCCTTCATGGTTCCCAGCTTCATGGTGTTCGAGCGTGGCTCGAGCACGGCAAGGATGCGTGCGGGACCAACCCGCTGGCGCAAGCCTTCGAGCGTCACGCGGATGGCCGTCGGATGGTGGGCAAAATCATCGATCACGGTCACGCCACGCACGACGCCACGAACCTCGAGGCGACGCTTGATGCCGCGAAAGCTCTCCAGCGCGCGCAGCCCCTCGGCAACCGGAACCCCGGCATGCCGGGCTGCCGCAAGTGCCGCCAGCGCATTGGCCCGGTTATGGGCCCCGGTCAATTCGAATCTGCCCACCCGGCCCTGAGCCATCCCGGCGAATGACACCGCAAAGCCACCCGCCGCGTCGGGTTCCCCGGCTTCCCACCCGGACGCCGTGCCGAAACGCTCGACCGTCGTCCAGCAGCCCCGTTGAAGCACGCGTTCGAGGGATTGTTCGCAGCCATTCGCGACGATCAGGCCATTTGAAGGCAAAGTTCGCACAAGATGGTGGAATTGGGTCTCGATGGCAGCAAGATCACCGAAGATGTCTGCATGATCGAATTCAAGGTTATTCAGGATCGCGGTTCTTGGGCGGTAATGGATGAACTTCGACCGCTTGTCGCAGAACGCCGTGTCGTATTCGTCGGCCTCGATGACGAAGAACGGCGAATCGGTAAGTCGCGCCGAAACCCCGAATCCGACAGGCACCCCGCCCACCAGAAATGAAGGATTCAGGCCGGCCTCTTCGAGAATCCAGGCCAAAAGCGAGGTCGTCGTCGTCTTGCCATGGGTTCCGGCCACGCCGAGGACCCAGCGATCCTGCAGGATGTTCTGCGCCAGCCACTGGGGGCCCGAAACATAGGGCAAATTCCGGTCGAGTACTGCCTCCAGCAGCGGATTGCCGCGCGAAATCGCGTTGCCGACCACGAAAAGGTCGGGGTTCAGCGAAAGCTGGCCCGCGTCATAGCCGGAAATCAGTTCCACGCCCTGTTCGGCAAGCTGCGTGCTCATGGGCGGATACACATTGGCATCGCAACCGGTGACCCGGTGACCGGCAGCGCGCGCGAGGAGCGCGATGCCGCCCATGAAGGTGCCGCAGATGCCGAGGATGTGGATGTGCATGCGCCGAACCGTGGAATAATGGCCTGGATTCTAACCGCCGCCGTGTTCACGCCATGCCTCGCCGCAAACCAGCACCTGCCGGCCCCGGCCATCTGCGGCGGGCCGTTGCCGCCGCGGCTGCGCGGATGATGGCCGAGGAAGGCATTGGCGACTACGGCACCGCAAAACGCAAGGCGGCGCGGCGACTGGGTGCCGCCGAAGGCGAAGCCCTGCCGACCAACGAGGAAGTCGAGGCCGAGCTGCGCGCTTGGCAGTCGCTCTACCAGGACGAGGAACAGCGCGAGCGCGTTCGCGAACTGCGCGCCACCGCCGTGGAAGTGATGCAGGCGCTGGAAGAATTCCGGCCCTACCTGACCGGCGGGGCCCTGGACGGTACCGCAGGCCGCTACGCCAGCGTCGAGATCGACCTTTTCGCGGACAGCAGCAAGGATGTCGAGATCGCGCTGCTATCCAAGGGCATTGCCTACGAAGCGCTGGAGGCGCGACGAATCGGGGTCGAGGCGGTGTTGCGGATCGACTGGAACGATACCCCGGTATATGTCTCGATCTATCCGGCCATCGCCGAGCGGCAAGCGGGCAGCAGCCACGCCCACGGAAGGGCGCGGGCGCGTACCGCCACCGTGCTTGACCTGTTGAAGGAGGCCGTGCCTTGAGGGGCGCGCCGCTATGGCTTGGCCTGGGCATCATCGCCCTGGTTGCCGCACTGGCCGGCTACCATCTGGGAACCGGCACCGGGGTAAGCCAGCTGGAGCCGCCACCGTCAACGGGCCGGCCGATCCACGAACTCGTGCTCGCGGATATCACGGGCAAACCGCAACGACTCGACCAATGGCGTGGCCGCATCCTCGTGGTTAACTACTGGGCGACGTGGTGCCCCCCGTGCCGCGACGAAATGCCCGGCTTTTCCCGGCTTCAAGATCGATATCGCGACAAAATGGTCCAATTTGTCGGTATCAGCATCGATGACCCCGATAAAATTGCCGAATTCCAGAAAGAAACCCCGGTAACCTATCCCTTGCTCATAGCCGACCTGCCAACCATGCAGTCCAGCGCCGGATATGGCAATCGCGCGCAAGCGCTGCCGTTTACAGCGGTTTTCGACGGTGAGGGGCGGCTCGCTGCAACCCGCCTCGGGCGCTGGGATGAGGCGGATCTGGAGCGGGAAGTGCGCAGGCTGATTTCCGGGTAACTGGACAAACTGCGGTCATTTGCGGCAAACTTGCGCCCATGACGAAGCAAAAATCCAAGAAATCCCAGGATCAGGACGATCAGAACGGCACCGTTCTGGTCCTTCACGGTCCGAATTTGAACCTGCTGGGAACCCGCGAACCTGAAATTTACGGTCGGACCACCCTGGCAACCATCCATGCCGCCATGGAGGCGCGCGCCCGCGCCTTCGGAGTCCGCCTCGAAAGCTTCCAGAGCAACCACGAAGGCGAACTCATCGACCGCGTCCAGTCGGCCCGCGACCAGGGGGTACGCTTCATCATCCTCAATCCCGCCGGCTATACCCATACCAGCGTCGCGCTGAGGGACGCCCTGGCCGCGGTGGCGATACCATTCATCGAGGTTCACCTTTCCAACGTGCATGCCCGGGAAACCTTCCGGCAGCACTCGTACTTCTCGGATATCGCGGTCGGGGTGATTTCCGGACTTGGCGCCCAGGGCTATGAACTGGCGCTGGAAGCCGCCCTGGCGCGGCTTCCAGGGCTATGAACTGGCGCTGGAAGCCGCCCTGGCGCGGCT
>CAYTFA010000102.1:0-6738 GCA_964436755.1 uncultured Rhodocyclaceae bacterium
AAGCTGGCCACGGTTCTGCTTGAGCGCAGGGGATATCGCGTGGTTCTCGCCAGGGATGGTGCCGAGGCGGTCGCTGCCCGCGAGGCGGGCGGATTTGCAGCGATCCTCATGGACATGCAGATGCCGGTCATGGACGGCATCGAGGCGACGCAGCGGATACGGGCGCTTGAAGAGGCCGGTGGCACAGCGCGCATCCCCATAATCGCCATGACCGCAAATGCCATGCAAGGGGATCGTGAGCGCTGCCTGGCCGCGGGCATGGACGACTACATCGCCAAGCCTGTGGAGGCTCGCCAGCTTGCTGAAATCCTCCAGCACTGGATCGGCCGCTGACTCCAGCGTTCGTCGTTCAGTCAGGCGCCGAGATGTACCGGGATGCGCTGCGGTCCGAAGGGGCGGCTGAAGGTTCCGAAGCGCCCGGCCACGGCGGTACCGCAGCCGCGGCAATGGCCTCCGTCGTCGAGCGCGTAGTCGAGGATGCGGTACCAGTCGCGCTGGATCACTGTCTTTCCGCAACCTGGGCAGAGCGTCGCATCGCCGGCCTTGTCGTGCACGTTGCCGGTATAGACGTAGCGCAATCCGGCTTCCATGGCGATTGAGCGGGCACGGCTTAGCGTGGCCGACGGGGTCGCCGGCACGTCGGCGAGCTTCCAGTCGGGATGGAAAGCCGAGAAGTGCAGCGGCACGTCCGGCCCGAGTTCCTTCGCCACCCAGGTGGACAGCGCCTTGAGCTCGGCCTCGCCGTCGTTGCGGCCGGGAATCAGCAGCGTCGTGATTTCCAGCCAGCACCCGGTCTCGTGCTGCACCATGGCCAGCAGGTCCAGCACCGGCTGCAGGTGCCCACCGCAAAGGTCGACATAGAAGGCGTCGGTAAAAGCCTTGAGGTCGATGTTGGCGGCGTCCATCTTCGCGTAGAACTCCCGTGCCGGGGCCAGGTGCATGTAGCCTGCGGTCACCGCCACCGTCTTTACGCCGAAGGCATGGCAGGCATCGGCCGTGTCCATCGCATACTCGGCGAAGATCACCGGGTCGTTGTAGGTGAACGCCACGCTCTGGGCGCCGTAGGTCTGGGCGGCCCGGGCGATGGCCGTCGGCGTTGCGGCATCCATCAGGCGGTCCATGTCGCGCGATTTCGAGATGTCCCAGTTCTGGCAGAACTTGCAGGCGAGGTTGCAGCCAGCCGTGCCAAAAGACAGCACGCTCGAGCCAGGGTAGAAGTGGTTGAGCGGCTTCTTTTCGATGGGATCGATGCAGAAACCCGAACTGCGTCCCCACGTGGTGAGGATCAACTCGCCATCCTTCATCGCGCGTACGAAGCAGGCGGCGCGCTGCCCCTCGTGCAGCTTGCACTCGCGCGGGCAGAGGTCGCACTGGATGCGCCCATCGGGCAGCGCATGCCACCAGCGTGCGGGGGTGCCGCTCAGCGGGGTGTCGCTTCTTTCCACTTGCGAACCTCGTATCGCTGCAGCGAGGCTTCCTCGGACCACCAGTCGGCGGGCAAGCCGGCCTTCTGCTTCAGATGGGCAAGGAAGGTGCGTGGATCCGGCAGTTGTTCCCACACCTGGGGCAGGAAGGTGGCGCGGCGCATGCCGGCGGATAGGATCACGCCGTCGATGCCGGGCCGCAGCTGGCGCAGGGCATCGGCCTCGCTGGCCACCGGCATGGCCTGCGGCGCTGTCAGCAGCGAGACCTCGACCCGGGTTCGCGCCAGCTCGGCGGCGGTCAGCGGAGGGAAGCGGGGGTCGCGCAGGGCTGCCGCCACCGCGTTGGCGCGGACATCGCGCTCGAGCGGGCGATGCGCTTCGAGCGAGCCGATGCAGCCGCGCAGCTGACCGTCCTGGGTCAGGGTGACGAAGGTGGCGCCGGGCGAGGCCAGGTCCGGATAACCGGGTTCGGGCTGCTGCGGCAAACCCAGTTCGGCGGCGATGGCATTGCGCGCGCGTACCAGCAGGGCGTGGCCGAGGCCCGCGTCATCGGCTGCGGCATCTTCGTAGAGGGCGAACGAGGCGTAGCCGACGACGCGCGATTTGTCGCCGGCCGTGTCGCCGGAATTGCACTGGGCCACGCGCTCGATGCGCAGGCCGCGGCGGCGCGCGACGTCGAGCAGGCCGTTGATGGGGAGCGCGCCGCAGGCCTGGTCGAAGCTGGTCAGCGGTTCGAGCGCGAGGATGTGGTGGGCGGTGTCGGCATCGATGCGCCGGGCTTCGGCATAGGCGTGGAAGTGGGAAAGGTCGGAACTTACGACGATCAACGTCTCTTCGCCGCCCCAGAGCCTGTCGATCGCCGCCGCCACTTCATCGCCGCTCGCCTGGCCGACGGCGAGCGGAACCAGGCTGAATTCGCCGAGCACGGACTGCAGGAAGGGCAACTGGACTTCGAGCGAGTGCTCCTGTGCGTGGGCGGCATCGTTGGCAACGACCTGAGGCAGGGAGGCGAGTGCATCGAGCGCCGTGCGGTCGAGGGGTATATCGCCCAGCGGGGTGGCGAAGGCAGCGACGGTCGGCGCCGCCAGTCCGCGCACGGCGACGCGGTGGCACGGGCCGAGCAGGACCACGCGGCGGATGCGCGACGACTGGGCGCGCAGCAACGCATAGGCGCTTCCGGCGGTGCCGCCGGAATAGACGTAGCCTGCGTGCGGGACGATCAGTGCCTTGAGCCGGCCTTCTGCCGCGTGCGCAGGGGCAGCCGTGCCGAGGCACGCAGAGAGTTCGTTGCGCAGGGATGCCGTGTCACCGGGGTAGAACATGCCGGCCACCGCCGGCATCCGAACCGCCGCGCCCATCACGGCCGCGGCGTCCCCCGATAGCGCGGAGCGACGTAGGGATGGGTGCTGCGGAAGGCCTCGAACAGCTTCCAGCGTGCCACCGGGATGCGGGATACCTGGGCCAGCGGCAGGGAATAGACCTCGCATTCCTCGTCGGCCACGGCCAGTTCGGGCACCACCAGCGGGCTAGCCTGTCCGTTGCCGTTCTGATTCAACTCCGCAAACAGACTGTCGAAGCCCCAGAACTCGCCCTTGCCCAGCGACTGGGCATGCGAACCCTCTCCGACCGTGAGCCGTCCCCGGCCCACTACGTGCAGGCGCTCCGCATCGCCGACGAAATGCTCGCCTTCGCCGAGCACCGTGATCTGGCAATTGCGGGCCAGCGCGAAGAGCGTGGAGTTCGATACCGCGTCGCTGAACAGGTGGGTACGGCGCAGGCGCTCCTCGACCTGGCGTGCGGCAAACAGCTCGCTGCTGGAAAAGAAGCGGTTGATGAAGTTGCGGTAGAGGTCTGCGGACAGGCGCAAGGCCTGGACAAATCCGACCGAGCGGTAGGTTTCCTCGCTGGCCACGTTGTGCAGGGCAGCCGACTCGGCAAGCAGCGAGCCGCTGAAGAGGTAGTGCGAGCCGCCGGGGTCGGCGGTAAGCATCTCGACCTTGCCGGCCAGCAGCAGGAAGATCTCCTCGGGAACGCGCCCGGCAGGGGTGATGATGGTCTCCGGGTTGAATGTGGCGATGCGGTTGTTGAGCAGCATGTGCAACCGCTCGTTGGGGACGGTCGGGAAATAGCTGCGGAGGAACTCGCTGGCATCGCGCAGGAGGAAGTTCTGCTCGCCGGGAATCATCACGTCGAGGGTGCCGAAGGGCGCCCCCGAACCGATGCGCCGCTCCGCGTCGGTCAGCTCGCGCGCCGTGTGGGCGAGCAGCAGCCGTGTCGAGCGGTCATTGGTGAAATCGGCGGCGTCACCGTGGATCATGCCGCCGCCGATGTCGATCTTCTTCAACTCGGCGTCGCCCAGATAGTCGTCCTTGACCGACTGCGCCATTTGCGGGCTGAGCCCGGGCGCAGACGTGTCGGTGGTCGACATCGAGTCGAGCACGGTGAACGAGGCGATGTCGGCGAGGTGGCTGTAGGTACGATAGCCGCCTTCCCAGAGCACGCGGAAGTGGAATACCGTGGTCTCGACCGGATGCGGCGAGAGGCTGGGACGCACCTCGAGTCCCATCACGTCGTTCCACTCGCCCTCGGCGAGGTCGCGGATGTCGAAGTAGCGCGCGAACTCGCTTTCCGATATGGAAAGCAGCGCGCAGAACTTGCGCGTCACCGAGGCCCGCACCAGGGGCGTCGCGAAATACTGCAGCGGCCGGTCGCACTGCATCAGGTTGGTCAACCCGGCAAAGTGGTCGTCGTGGCAATGGGTATGGAAGATGCCGGCCACTTCCTTCTTGCCGATGCCAAGGGCATCTAGGCTGTAGTGGATGTTCGGTCCGGCGTCGATCAGGTAGACGCGGCCCTGGTGGATCAGCACGCTGCCCATCACCGGCCGGTTGTAGTCCCAGCCGTCGCCGTCGCCGCAATGGACGACGGCGAAGTAATGCCGGTCGATGGCGACCGGGCTGAGCGGGTAAGGGCAGGGATAGGTCTGATCGCGCTCGAGATTGAGGTCGATTTCGAGGGTCTCGCCGTCGTGTTCAAGCTCGAATACGTTGTAGGCGAGACGCCGGATGCTGACCCCGCGGCAGATCTCCGCACTCCCGGTCTTGAGCGGTACGCAGTCGACGAAGGCCTCGGGCGGGGTGATCCCGCCGAAGGCGAATTTGAGCTTGATGCGCATGAGCTCGGCGGCACGCTCGGGGGTGACGCCCGCCTCGACCATCTCCTCGGCGGAAACGAGGCCGTAGTTGCCGCGGTGGATGTAGCGCAGCTGGGCGGCAAGCTGCTCGGGCGTGCCGATGAGCTTGGGCTTGCCGCCAGTATTGTTCGGATGCTTCGGCAGCAGCATTCCCTGCCGGTAGAGCATCTGCAGGATAGGAAATTCGGCCAGGTTGCACAGATGGCCGTTCTGGATCATCGAATCGGAAAGCAGGATTGCGTTCGGTCCCGTTTCGTAGCTGACGCCGTCGCGCTCGGTGGTCTGGATGATGCCGCGACGGAACAGGTGCTTGACGCTGTCGGCCGGGGCGCCGCAGAGCAGGTAGAGGTTGGCTGCCGGCACCTCGATGTAGAAGATGCCGGGCGCAACCACGAGCTTCCGCATTACCATGAGCCAGCCCTGCGCATGGGCGCGCGATTCTCCCGCCGCGGACCGCAGGCAGGAACGCAATTACGATTCGCTGGGGTGGGAAGCATCAAATCCGGACGTGCCGTCGGGGTTGTGGAAGGTCGATTGTATAGAATCGCCCCATGATCTACCATGCACTAGTTCCTGCCGCCGGGACCGGATCGCGCATGGCCGCGCCGGGCGCAGGGGCAACCCCCAAGCAGTATCTGCAGGTCGCCGGCCGGCCGCTGATCCATCACGCCCTGGCAGCGCTGTGCGCGACTCCCGCCATTGCCGATGTTTTCGTGGTCCTGGCGCCGGGCGACGATGGGTGGCCGGCTTCCACCATGGCGGAATTGGGTCCGAAGCTGCGGATAGTGCGCTGCGGCGGCGAGACACGGGCGCAAAGCGTGGCCAACGGCCTGCGCGAAATGGAGGCGACCCTCGGCCCGATCGCAGACGACTGGGTGCTGGTGCATGACGCGGCGCGCCCGTGCCTGACAGTAGCCATGATCGAGAAGCTGATCGCGGACGTGGGCAGCGACGACGCCGGGGGGTTGCTTGCGGTTCCCGTCGCCGACACGCTCAAGCGTGCCGATGCCGGCGGACGGGTCAGCGATACCGTGGCTCGCGAACGGCTGTGGCAGGCGCAAACGCCGCAGATGTTTCGCCATCGCCTGTTGACGCGGGCGCTCGCCGGCGCGCCGGCCGTCACCGACGAGGCCGGTGCCATCGAGGCGCTCGGCCTGGCGCCGCGTCTCGTTGCCGCGGATGCGAGCAACTTGAAGGTGACCTGGCCGCTCGATCTGCAACTGGCGGAATGGATACTGACGAACAGGAAGACGGCGGCACACACTGGGGGAGGGCAGGCGTGACGGGGCCCGTCGAACCGACGCGCGCGGAGCTGGATGCGCGGCGCGATCCCGTGCTGGTCGAATTCGGCAGTGCAAGCTGCGGCCACTGCCGTGCCGCCCAGCCGCTGATCGCCGCCGCGCTGGCGGGCCATCCGGGCGTCTCCCACATCAAGGTCGAGGACGGCCCGGGGCGGCCGCTGGGGCGCTCATTTCGGGTGAAACTGTGGCCTACGCTGGTGTTCATGGCCGGCGGCGTGGAAGTGGCGAGGTTGGTGAGGCCGCAGGATGGCACGGCGATCGACGAGGCGTTGGCGCGCCTGGGGGCGGCATGATGAGGGGAGAGCAGGGATGAGTGCAGATTTCCGCATCGGGCAGGGTTACGACGTGCATGCGCTGACACCGGGGCGCAAGTTGGTGCTGGGGGGGGTCGAGATTCCCTTCGCCATGGGGTTGCTGGGCCATTCGGATGCCGATGCGCTGCTGCACGCCATTACCGATGCGATGCTCGGTGCGGCCGGCTTGGGTGACATCGGCGGCATGTTTCCCGATACCTCGTCCCGCTGGGAGGGGGCGGACAGCCGTACGCTTCTGCGCGGCGCCCTCGAAGCCGTGCAACGTGCAGGCTGGCGCGTCGGCAACGTCGATGCGACCGTGATCGCGCAGGCGCCCCGTATCGCGCCGCATGTGCCGGCCATGCGCACCAACATTGCGGCGGACCTCGGCATCGAACGCGAGGATGTGAATATCAAGGGCAAGACGAACGAGCGCCTCGGGTTTGCCGGGCGCGGCGAGGGGATTGCCGCGCAGGCCGCGGTGCTGCTGGTGCGCGCCTTTTTTAATGATACGGCGACCACCGAGA
>CAYTFA010000103.1:0-3234 GCA_964436755.1 uncultured Rhodocyclaceae bacterium
CGTCGGACTGCTCCATGATCAGCGATTCGACGCCGAGCAGGGCGAAGGAGGGCGTATAGGCGTTGGTCAGGTCGGCACGCAGCCCGCGCAGGTCCATCAGCTTGCCGCGGTTGAAGCGACCCTCGGGGTCGATGCGGCGCTTGTACTCGCGGAAGGGACGGATCTCATCTTCGCCGAGGAATTCAAGCTTGGTGATGCCGATACCGTGCTCGCCGGAAATGACGCCGCCCAGTCGTCGCGCGAGCGCCATGATGCGCTCGACGGTGCGGTAGGCCGTCTGCAGCATCGCGTAGTTGTCGGAGTTGACCGGGATGTTGGTGTGTACGTTGCCATCCCCGGCGTGCATGTGCAGGGCGACGAAGACACGGCCCTTGAGCACCTCGCGATGGATCGCTCCGATGCGTTCGAGCACCGGCCGGTAGGCGGCGCCGTCGAAGATTTCTTCCAGCAGCGGCTTCAGTTCCTGCTTCCAGGAAACCCGAACCGAGCGGTCCTGCAGCTTGCCGAACACCGATGCGGCCAGCGGGTGCCAGGTACGCACCGGCACCGGCCGTGGCGGGCGCGGCAGCGGATGCCAGTGGCGCGGCATGGGCGGCGGCTCGGGAGGCGGCCAGGCGGCGTCGAGGTTGTCGAGCAGGCCCTGCCAGCGACAGCGCACCTCGGCAATCGCCAGTTGCGCCTGGTCGCGCCGGTCACCGATCAGTTCCGCCTTGTCCAGGCCTGTGTCGCCCAAGTGCAGCGGCAGTTCGCCGGCAAGGAATTCTGCAAGCGCCTCGCACAGGTCGAGCTTGTTGCGGATCGACAGCTCGATGTTGAGGCGCTCGATGCCGTCACAGTAGTCACCCATGCGCGGCAGCGGGATCACCACGTCTTCGTTGACCTTGAAGGCGTTGGTGTGGCGTGAGATTGCCGCGGTGCGCGCGCGATCGAGCCAGAAGCGCTTGCGCGCCTCCGGGCTGACTGCGATGAAGCCTTCGCCGCCGCGTGCGTTGGCCAGCTTCACCACCTCGGACGCGGCGCGCATCACGGCCGTCTCGTCGCTGCCGACGATGTCGCCGATCAGCACCATCTTCGGCCGGCCGTGGCGCTTCGCCTTCGTCGCATAGCCGACGGCCTTGACGTAGCGCTCGTCGAGGTGCTCGAGCCCGGCCAGTTGTACCTCCGCTGCCAGCCCGGCACCACCGGGCTTGAAGTAGTCCGTGATCTCGACGATGGAGGGCACGGCATCGCGCACCTGGCCGAAGTACTCCAGGCAGACGGTGCGCGTCACCGGCGGCATCTGGTGCAGGATCCACACCGCCGAGGTGATCAGTCCGTCGCAACCCTCCTTCTGCACGCCGGGCAGCCCGGCGAGGAACTTGTCCGTGACGTCCTTGCCGAGCCCGGTTTTGCGGAAGGTCGAGCCGGGGATGGCGAGGAATTCCTCGTGCTCGACGCGGCCGACGTCGTCGAGGCGCTTGAGGCGGAAGGTGGCCGTTTCCTGCTCATGGATCTTGCCCAGGTTGTGGCCGATGCGTTCGACCTCGAGCCAGCGTCCCTCGGTGTCCACCATGCGCCACGAGGCAAGGTTGTCCAGCGCCGTGCCCCACAACACCGCCTTCTTGCCGCCCGCGTTCATGGCGATGTTGCCGCCGATGCAGGAGGCGTCGGCGGAAGTCGGATCGCAGGCGAACACCAGCCCGGCCTCTTCGGCGCGTTCCATGACCCGGCGCGTGACGACTCCGGCACCGGTGCGAATCGTGGCATACGGACGTGTCGCGCCCGGCAGCAGGGCTTCGGCAACCGGAGCCATGTCGATCAGCTTCTCGGTATTGATGACCGCCGAGCGCGGATCGAGCGGTACGGCACCTCCCGTGTAGCCGGTGCCGCCGCCGCGCGGGATGATGGTGAGGCCCAGCTCGATGCAGCCGCGTACCAGCGGCGCCACTTCCTCCTCCGTGTCGGGGGTCAGCACGACAAACGGATACTCGACGCGCCAGTCGGTGGCGTCGGTGACATGGGCGACGCGGGCGAGGCCGTCGAAGCCGATGTTGTCCTTTCTCGTGTGGCGCAGCAGCCGCTGCAGTACCTTGCGCCGCAGGGCACGCGTCTCGTCGAACCAGCGCTCGAATTCCGCGACGGCGCGACCGGCGGCGGCCAGCAATTGCGCCACCGCTTCGTTGCCGCCGCGGCGCTTTTCGATCTCGGCGAGACGGTGCTTGAGCGCGCCGACCAGGGCTTCGCGCCGCGCCGGATTGTCGAGCAGGTCGTCTTCGAGGTAGGGGTTGCGCCGAACCACCCAGATGTCGCCGAGGACTTCGTACAACATGCGCGCCGAGCGGCCGGTGACGCGTTCGCCACGCAACTGCGTCAGCGTCGCCCAGGCCTCGGCGCCGAGCAGGCGTATGACGATCTCGCGGTCGGAGAACGACGTGTAGTTGTAGGGAATCTCGCGCAGCCGGGCGCTCATGCGGTGGATCGCTGGATAGGCGGTAAAGGCGGCATTTTAGGCTATTGCAGTGCACCATGGCGTCGTCAGGTGCTGCATGGCCTTGTTTTTTTGGGTTGTCGGCGCCATATTCGGCGAACTCGTCCCACCCTCGGAGAAGACCCCCATGCGCTTCCGTCTGCTTGCCGTGTTCGCCCTTGCCGCGGCACTCCTTTCCGGTTGCGGTTACAACCAGATCCAGATCAACGATGAGGCGGTCAACGCTTCCTGGTCGGAAGTGCTGAACCAGTACAAGCGGCGTGCCGACCTGATCCCCAATCTTGTCTCGGTGGTGCAGGGCTACGCGGCGCACGAGAAGGAGGTGCTGACCCGTGTCACTGAGGCGCGCGCCAGCGTTGCCGGGCTCAAGGCGACGCCGGAACTGGTCAACGATCCGGCGGCATTCGCCAAGTTCCAGAAGGCGCAGGGCGAACTCGGCGGTGCGTTGGCGCGACTGCTGCTCGTCTCGGAAAACTACCCCCAACTCAAGGCCGACGCCAATTTCCGCGACCTGCAGGCTCAGCTCGAGGGTACCGAGAACCGGATTGCCGTAGCGCGCAACCGCTATATCAAGTCCGTCCAGGAATACAACATCTCGGTGCGGACGTTTCCCAACAACCTGACCGCGATGGTCATGGGCTGGCAAACCAAGGCCAACTTTACCGTCGAGGACGAGAAAGCGATCTCGACCGCGCCGGCCGTGAAGTTCGACGCAGCGCCGGCAGCTCCCGCGGCCCGCTAACCCGACGGCAACGGCCATGAAGCGA
>CAYTFA010000103.1:3244-6676 GCA_964436755.1 uncultured Rhodocyclaceae bacterium
CGCGCCGGTGGCGCCCGCGGCCCGCTAGCCGACGACCACGGCCATGAGGCGCGGCTGGCTCGCCCTGCTGGCTTCGCTTTGCCTGGCGACGGCCATCCCGGCTGCGGCCGAGGTGCCGCTACCGCGGCTCGAGGCGCGTATCACCGATCTCGCCGGCGCGCTCGACCCAGGCGACCGGCAGCGCATCGAGGCACGGCTCGAAGCCATCGAGCGCGAGCGCGGGGCGCAGGTCGCCATCCTGCTGCTGTCGACGACGCAGCCGGAGACCATCGAGCAGTTCGGCATTCGTCTCGCCGAGTCATGGAAGATCGGGCACAAGGGCCGCGACGATGGCCTCATCGTGATCGTGGCCAAGGACGACCGCAAGGTGCGCGTCGAAGTCGGCTACGGACTCGAGGGTGCGATTCCCGATGCCCTGGCGCGACGGGTGATCGCCGAGCGCATGGCGCCGCGCTTTCGCCAGGGCGACTTCGCCGGCGGCCTTGCCGATGCGCTCGATAGCCTGGACAGCGCACTTGCCGTGCCGGGGGCCGTGATGGCCGCTCCGGCGCCGGCCGGCACAGGTGACGCGGGCGTGGTCGGTGGCGAGCGCCCGGACTGGATGCCGTGGCTGTTCATGGTGATCGTCGGTGCCGGCGTGCTGCGTCTGATATTCGGCCTGTTCGGTTCGCTGGCGGCAGCTGGCATCGGCGGCTGGCTCGGATTCGTCGTGTTCGGCAGCATGCCGATGGCGATCGGTGCCGCCGTGCTGATATTCATCCTTTCTTTCGTGAATCTGCTGTCGGGCGGCAGCAGCGGGGGCGGGATTTCCGGCGGCGGCTTTTCCTCGGGGGGCGGCGGCTTCTCGGGCGGTGGCGGCAGCTTCGGCGGCGGCGGCGCCTCGGGGGATTGGTGACATGGGATTTGCACGCCTGCTCAAGCACCTGATGCTCCCAGCCTGGCACGCGCGCCGGGTGTTTCCCCGCGCCGAACTGGCGGCGATCGGAAGCGCCATTGCGGCAAGCGAAACTACCCACCGCGGCGAGTTGCGCTTCGTGGTCGAGGGGCCGTTGCCGGTAGTGGCGCTTTGGCGCGGCATTTCCGCCCGGCAACATGCTGCCGAACTCTTCGCGCGGCTCCGCGTCTGGGACACGGAGGAGAACAGCGGCATCCTGATTTACGTGCAACTGGTCGATCGTCGCGTCGAGATACTCGCGGATCGCGGCATTGCCCGATGCGTGCCGCAACACGAGTGGGACGCCATCTGTCGCGCCATGGAGCAGCGCTTCCGCGCCGGCGACTGGCTGAACGGCGCGCTGGAGGCGGTGGAAAGGGCCGGCGCGCTGCTGGTCCGCCATTTCCCTGCAACTGCCGGAAATCCTGACGAACTACCCGACGCACCGCTCGTGCTCTAGGCGACGGCGCAAGGCGCGCTGCGCGTTCCGCTAGACTCGGCCGATGTCCGCCCCGCGTTCCCTTACCGGCGAGTTGTTCCACCTGGCCTGGCCTGTCCTCGTGGCACAAGCGGCGGTCATGGCCAACGGCGTGATCGATACGCTGATGGCAGGCCGACTTTCGTCGCTCGACCTCGCCGCGGTTGGAATCGGGGCCAGCATCTACATCACGGTGATCATGGCCATGATTGGCGTGCTCCTCGCGGTGACGCCGGTCGTAGCGCACCACTACGGCGCCGGGCGCAGGGTCGAAATCGGTGCGGACGTAAGGCAGAGTGCCTGGCTGGCGCTGGGCCTAGCCGTGATCGCCGTCATCCTGCTCAAACATCCGGATCCCCTGCTGCGGTTTTCCGCCCTGGCGCCCGACGTCGAAGCCAAGGTGCGCGGCTACCTCGACGGGACGGCCTGGGCCGTGCCCGGCGTCATGGCCTTCCGGCTCTTCTACGGCTTCACCACCGGCATCGGCCGGCCGCGCCCGGTGATGGCATTCAACCTGCTCGGGCTGACGCTCAAGGTGCCGCTCAACTGGATGTTCATGTACGGCCACTTCGGCTTTCCGGCGCTGGGGGCGGCCGGCTGCGGCTGGTCGTCGGCGGTGATCACCTGGGTCGTCGCCGGCAGCGCATGGCTCTGGTGCCGGCGCGATCCCGACTACCTGCCTTACGGCGTGTTCGCGCGTTTCGATCCGCCGCGACCGGCGGCGATCGGCGAATTGCTGGCACTCGGGCTGCCGATGGGGGCCACGTTTCTCGTCGATGTCTCGGCCTTTACCTTCATGGCATTGTTCATCGCGCGCCTGGGTGCGGAGACGTCCGCGGCACACCAGGTGGCGGCAAACGTCGCGGTCTTCGTCTACATGGTGCCGCTGGCGCTCGGCAGCGCCACCGGAGTCCTGGTCGGGCAGGCGCTCGGTGCCGGCGCGGCAAGGCGTGCCCGCCATGCGGGCCTGCTGGGCCTGAGCGTCGGCGCTGTGGTGGCGACGATGACGGGGGCATCGATCCTCTTCGCGGCAGGTCCTGTCGCGCGTGCCTACACGCCGGATCCGGCGGTTGCGGCGGCGGCGGCGGCCCTGCTCGCCGTCGTCGGCGTGTATCACGTTGCCGACGCACTGCAGGCAGTGATGGTGCAGGTGCTGCGCGGCTACAAGCGTGCCACCGTACCCATGCTGATCTATGCCGCCTCCCTGTGGGGCGTGGGTCTCGGCGGTGGTTACCTGCTCGGCCTGACCGACAGCTTCGGCGCGCCACGTGGCGCACAGGGCTTCTGGATTGCGGCGGCGGCCAGCCTTGCCCTCGCGGCGGCCGGCGTCACCGGCTACTTCCTGCGCATATCCGCTGCGGCTCAGACCAGCGCAACACCCGCTGCAACGACGGCGTAGCGCGCCGCCTTGCCCGCGGCCATCCAGAGCGCGCAGGGCAGCCACGGCAGGCGCAGCCAGCCGGCCACCGCGCACAAGGCATCGCCGACGACGGGAGCCCAGGCAAGGACCAGCAGCGGCGCGCCGTGGTGGCGCAGCGTGGCGGCATGCTTGGCCACCGCGTTGTCGTCGGCTCCGGCAGGAAGCAGCCGGCCCATCGCGTAGGTGGTCATCCCGCCCAGGGTGTTGCCGGCGGTGGCGATCGCCAGCGCAGCGACGGCCTGGCCTGGATGCGCGAGCAGGAGGGCCGCAAACAAGGCCTCGGAGCCGCCCGGCAGCAGCGTCGCGGCGAGGAAGCTGGCAAGGAACAGGCCGGCGAGACCGGCTTCCGCGGTGATCGGGAACTCCATGCCCCATGTTACCCTTCGCTGTCATCGCCCTGCTTTTCCGCCGTCATGGATTACCTCGAGAAGATCCTCAACGCCCGCGTCTATGACGTGGCCATCGAAACGCCCCTGGAGTCGGCGCCTATCCTTTCGGCGCGCACCGGCAACCGCATCCTGTTCAAGCGCGAGGACATGCAGCCCGTGTTCAGCTTCAAGCTGCGCGGCGCCTACAACAAGATTGCCCACCTGCCGCCGG
>CAYTFA010000104.1:0-6657 GCA_964436755.1 uncultured Rhodocyclaceae bacterium
AGGTAGCTCAGTTGGTAGAGCAACGGACTGAAAATCCGTGTGTCGGCAGTTCGATTCTGCCCCTGGCCACCAGCATCACAGCGGCTCTCCCTCGGGAGGGCCGTTTTTCTTCACGCTGCCTTCACGTCAACCTGGAAGCGCCATGACCCAGCCTGCCGCCCGCAAACGTGCCCTCTTCCGCGATGTCGCCGTCGGACAGCGCTTCTACGACCCGATCAGCGCCGAGTACTTCGTCAAGCAGGACGAAACTCTCGCCGCCATGGTCACGGGCATCGGCGATGGCTCGATCCCCGACGAGTTCGAGCCCGACGACGTAGTCGGGATCGATCAGTAGCGTGCTGAAGAGGACATTCCCGTGAGTCTGCCGCCCTGCCCCAAGTGCAATTCCGCATACACCTACGAAGACGGTGAGATGCTCGTCTGTCCGGAATGCGCCCACGAATGGCCGAGGAATGCTGCCGCTGAAACAGCGGAAGCTCAGCGGGTCGTGCGCGATGCGGTCGGCAATGTGCTGCAGGACGGCGATTCCGTGACCGTCATCAAGGATCTAAAGGTGAAGGGCTCGTCGTCGGTAGTCAAGGTCGGCACCAAGGTGAAGAACATTCGCCTCGTCGATGGCGACCACGACATCGACTGCAGGATCGACGGCATCGGCGCCATGGGACTGAAGTCGGAGTTCGTCAGAAAGGCCTAGCGCCGCGTCAGGTCGGATGGCGGGTATCCGGGGTCGGGGCCGAGCCCCCAGGGTGCGTGTCTTCTACCCGGTCGTGTCGGATGCGCAACAGGCGAAGCAGCCTTACAGTAAACTGACAGCCACTTCAAGGGAGGAGGCTGGCGGCGCAAGGCCCAAGCCAGCGCAAACATGGTCGAGCCGAAGCGCGAAATCCGTTACGGCGAATATCTGAGCGCCATCCGGCGGCATCACCGCCGGATCAGTTATTGCGACGTCGTGAAGCTGGACCGCTCGTCACCGCCCCGGCGCAGCCGGCTGCGTGCAGTCGACCTGCACCGCTTGGTGACACCGTATGTCAGCGTCCGGTTCACCGAGCAGTTGCGGGCAGTGGTGCCCCTGGCCCTGATGCTGATCGGCTTCCAGGCGCTGGCATTGCGAACGACGCCGACGCAGGCCGAAGTCATCGGCCTCGGCCTCGGCGCGGTCATGCTGGGCCTGATGTTCTTCATCGAGGGAGTCAAGATCGGCCTCATGCCCTTTGCCGAGAACATCGGCTTCCTGATGCCGGGCCGCTCGCATGCGCTCACCGTACTCGCCTTTGGTGCCCTGCTCGGCGCTGCGGCCACGTTTGCCGAGCCGGCGATCGGCGTTCTGCAGACCGTCGAGGATTCGATCGTCGCCGACGGCGGCGCCCTGCTCAAATCACTGCTCGGGGCGCGCTCGAAATCGCTCGTGCTCGCCGTCGCCGCAGGTGTCGGTCTTGCCGTCCTCGTCGGCTTTCTGCGCTTCATGCTGGGCTGGAGACTGAAGCCGCTGGTACTCGTTATCGTCCCGCTCTGCCTCGCGCTCACGGCCTATGCCGCCGCAGACCCGATGCTAAATCGTGTGCTTGGCCTGGCGTGGGACTGCGGCGGCATCACCACCGGGCCGGTCACCGTGCCCCTGGTGCTCGCCGTGGGCATCGGCGTGGCCGCATCGGCGGGCCGCGGCGACAACCCGCTGGCCGGGTTCGGCATCGTCACCCTCGCTTCGCTGCTGCCGGTGATTTTCGTACTCGGCACCGCCATGCTGTACCTGGGCGAGCCCATCCCCGCCAACGTTCCGATGGCCTCCCCGCCCGCTTGGTATCGGACGACACCGGTGGCGGAGATGCTCGCGGCTCTGCGCGCCATCCTGCCCCTGGTGCTGCTGCTGTATCTGGTGCAGGCCCTTCTGCTGCGCCACCGGACCCGACAGCCCTCGGTGCTCGTCTACGGCCTTACGATGGCCCTGGTCGGCATGATGGTCTTCAACCTCGGGCTGTCGGCCGGCCTCGTCGAACTGGGCAACCAGGCCGGCAATAACGTGCCATGGGCGTTCTCACACAACCGCATCACCGGCGAACCGCCCTTGTACCCGCGGCTGCTCGGGCTTAGCATGACCCTGCTCTTCGCCTTCTGCATCGGCTATGGTGCAACCGTTGCCGAGCCGGCGCTCAATGCCATGGGCCTGACCGTGGAGAATCTGACCGACGGCGCGCTGAAGAAGATGCTGCTGATCCATGCGGTCGCCGTCGGCGTGGGCCTCGGTGCCGTTGCCGGCGTTGCGCGCATCCTGTTCGATCTGCCGCTCGCCGGCATGCTGATCGGCACCTATGCCATCGCCCTCGCGCTCACGGCCCTATCGCGCGAAGAGATGGTCAACCTGGCCTGGGACAGCGCAGGCGTGACGACGGGACCGGTGACCGTGCCTCTGCTGCTTGCGCTCGGAGTCGGCCTCGCCGAGGCCGTGGGCGCAGTCGAAGGCTTCGGCATCCTGGCCATGTGTTCGGCGGGCCCCATCGTATCGGTCCTGACGCTCGGTCTCTGGATCGATCGACAGGCCGCAATCCGCAACAGGGAGGTGGCGTAGTGACACATCCGGAAATGATCGTGATGGTGGACGCCGTCCTGATCACGGCGATCGTGCAACGCGGCACCGCGGACGAGGTGGTGCAGGCGGCGCAGGAAGCTGGCGCACAGGGCGCGACCATCTTCCATGCGCGCGGCACCGGCATCCGCCAAAAGCACATGGGCATCCTCGGCCTGACCGTAAACATCGACAAGGAGGTCGTATACATCATCGTTCCGGAAGACCAGGCCGATCTGATCTTCGAGCGGGTGTTCATCGCCGCCAAGATGGACACGCCAGGCATGGGCATACTCTGGATGACCCGGCTGGAAAAGATGGCCACCTATGTACCGCATGAAATCGCGGCACGGTTCGGCTTCCATGGCGGCCGCGAGGAGCCGGCATGACGGTCCTCGCACACATAGGCCGCAGCGAAAAGCGGCTGATAACCGCCATCGTGCCGGCAGGCCGCGGTCAAAGGCTGATGGAACTGCTGTCGAAGGAGGCCGCAGTCCTCACAGTCACGTTTCACCACGCGCGCGGCATAGGCACGCGGCGGGTCAGGCCGGGCCGCATGGTATTCGACGAGAAGGACGTGGTCATGGTCCTCGTCGAGAAGGACGACGCCGACGGCGTCTTTGCCTCGATTTATCGCGAAGGTCGCATTGGCGACCGCCACGCCGGCGTGCTCTTCGTGGAGAAGATCATGCGCGGACATCCGATGCTGCCGCTGGCGCTCGAATAGCACCGTTCACCAAGCATGCTCCAGTATCCGGCACAACGACCCTAACGCGCGCCCGGAATGCTGTTACAGTCCGCCGCGTGCATCTTCACCCGCCAGGGCTCGTTGCCCGCCCCCTGACCCTCCGATGGCCGACCTGAAACGCTACGCCTGGCTTTCCATTGCCGCGGCCCTTGCCACCATTGCGCTCAAGACCGTCGCCTGGTGGCTGACCGGCTCGGTCGGCCTGCTTTCCGACGCGATCGAATCCCTGGTCAATCTTGCCGGCGCGATCGTGGCGCTGTGGATGCTGTCCATCGCTGAGCAACCGGCGGACGAACACCACCCCCATGGCCACGGCAAGGCCGAGTACTTTTCCAGCGCCTTCGAAGGATTGCTGATCGTCCTCGCCGCGTTCGCCATCGGCTATACCGCCGTCGAGCGCTTGCTCCATCCGCAGCCGCTGGAAGCGGTCGGCGCCGGCCTGCTGGTCTCGGTAGTCGCCTCCGCGATCAATTTCGCCGTGGCGCGCATCCTGCTCGACGTCGGTCGCCGCCACCATTCCATCACGCTCGAGGCCGATGCCCACCACCTGCTGACCGACGTATGGACCTCTGCCGGCGTGATCGCCGGCGTCGCGCTCGTCTGGCTTTCGGGCTGGGGCTGGCTCGATCCGGTGATCGCGCTGCTGGTCGCCGCCAACATCGTGCTCACCGGCTGGCGGCTGATGCACCGCTCGGCTTCGGGCCTGATGGATGTCTCGCTGCCGCCGGAACAGGTCGCTTGTATCGAGCAGAAGCTGTCCGCCTATGCCGGCGAGGGGATCGGCTACCACGCGCTGCGGACGCGGCAGGCGGGCCAGCGAAGCTTCATCAGCCTGCACGTGCTGGTGCCGGGACACTGGACGGTCAAGCAGGGTCACGACTGGGCCGAGCGCATCGAGAACGACCTGCGCGACATCGCACCCAACGCGCACGTCACGACCCACCTGGAGCCGATCGAGGATCCGGTATCCATGCACGACCAGGGCCTGGATCGTCACGACGGCACCTGAACGCCGCGCCGCCTGCGCCGCCGGGTCACCCCATCTATAATTCCCAGCCCATTAAGAAGTTTCCCAGCCGCTTCTGGCTTTGAAAGGCCCCGCAACGTGAACACCTTCTTGCACATCGCAGACCAATTCACCCAAGAGCCAAGCGGAAAATGGACCGTACGCGGCCTCTATCCCGACGCCACCATGGTAGTGATGGTCCCGGAATCGCATGCCAAGGATCCTGGCGCACCCCCTCTTGCCATCGATGCGCTGACGTGCGCGTTGACGGTTTCCGACCTCGCAGCCGGCAAACATCGATTCAAGGGACGCATGTACGATCCGAAGGGGCTTCTGAATACAGAGACACCCGACATCGATTTCGATATTCCAGCGCCGACCAATCAGACTTTTCCGTTCCAGGTAAAGCCATTCGTCATCACTGGCGGCGCCGGAATCTATGTCTGGAATTTCGAGTTGGACGGCAAGGCGTTCACCCATTCGTTCGAGGTTCGGCTTAGCCCGGAGAGCGCCTAGAAAAGGCACGCGGCCCGACCGCGCAAGTCCGGGTCCGGGCGCATCAATCCGCCGCGGTCGTCCATTGGCCGCCGCTACAATCCACCTATGACAGCCTCGCCCGACCTCGAGCGCCGCTTCGGTGGCATCGAGCGCCTCTACGGCGCCGGAGCGTTGGCGCGCGCCGCGGCAGCCCGCGTCGTGGTCGTCGGCATCGGCGGTGTGGGCTCCTGGTCGGCCGAGGCGCTGGCGCGTTCGGGCATCGGTCACCTGACGCTGATCGACCTCGACCACGTCGCCGAGTCCAACATCAATCGGCAGATCCATGCGCTCGACACCACCCTGGGTGCGCCCAAGGCAGGCGCCATGCGTGAACGCATCGCCGGCATCAACCCGTCCTGCGTCGTCGATGTCGTCGAGGAGTTCGTCGACGAGCGCAACCCGCCGGGCCTGATCCCCACCTGCGAGGCCGTGATCGACGCCACCGACCATGTCCGCGCCAAGGCAGCCTTGATCGCACATTGCCGGCGGATCGGCATTCGCATCGTCACAACGGGCGGCGCCGGCGGGCGCGTCGACCCCACCCGCATCGAGGTAGCCGACCTTGCGCGCACTGCGGGAGATGCCCTCGCTTCCAAGGTGCGTGCTCGACTGCGAAGGGAGTATGGCTTTTCGCGCGATCCAAAACGCAAGTTCGGCGTCGATTGCGTGTATTCGAGCGAGCCATTGCGACGCGCAGCGGAGGCCTGTACGCCGGGCGCGGCCGCGGGCTTCGACCCCGGTGCCGGACTTGGCTGTGCCGGCTATGGTTCGTCGGTAGCCGTCACTGCCGGGTTCGGCTTCGCCGCGGCGGCGAGGGTGCTCGCCGGTATACTCGCCGCATGACAAACCTGCCCACCGCGGCCCCCGTGGTCCTGGTCACCGGCGCCGCGCGACGCGTCGGCGCCGAGATCGCGCGCACCCTGCATGCGGCCGGTGCGCGCGTCGCCATTCACTACCGCACCTCGGCGGAGGAAGCCCGGAGCCTGGCCGATGCACTCGAGGCCGAGCGTGCCGATTCGGCGACCGCGTTCGCCGCCGACCTGCTCGATACCGAAGCGCTGCCCCGGCTCGTTGCCACGGTGGTGAAGCGCTTCGGCCGCCTCGACGGCCTGGTCAACAATGCCTCGTCTTTCTACGCCACGCGCATCGGCACCATCGATGACTCGGCCTGGGACGACCTCGCCGGCTCAAACCTGAAGGCGCCGCTCTTCCTTTCGCAGGCGGCGGCACCGCACCTGGCGCAGGCGAGGGGCTGCATCGTTAACATCACGGACATCCACGCCGAGCGCCCACTCAAGGGTTATCCGTTGTATTGCGCGGCGAAGGCCGGACTGCTCGGACTGACGCGCGCGCTGGCCCTCGAACTGGGCCCTGCCGTGCGCGTGAACGCCGTGGCGCCCGGTGCCATCGAATGGCCGCAGGAAGGCGCCGACTTCCCGCCCGCGGAACGTGAGGCGATCGTCGGGCACACGCTGCTCAAGCGGGTCGGCGCACCTGCAGACATCGCGCGCGCCGTGCGCTTCCTGGTCTTCGACGCGCCCTACGTGACCGGGCAGGTAATCAACGTCGATGGCGGGCGGACGGCCCACCTCTGATGCACACCGCCGCGCCCGCCCCGACCGCCCGCCAGGCGCAGAAGGCCGCCTTCGAAGCCAACAAGCTGGCCAAGCGGCTGCGGCGCGAAGCGGGCAAGGCGATCGCCGATTTCAACATGATCGAAGCCGGCGACAAGGTGATGGTCTGCCTTTCGGGCGGCAAGGATTCCTTCGCCCTGCTCGACATACTGCTCTTCCTGCGCGAGCACGC
>CAYTFA010000105.1:0-6624 GCA_964436755.1 uncultured Rhodocyclaceae bacterium
AGGCGGCGATCAACGGCGCCATCAACCTCTCGGTGCTCGACGGCTGGTGGGGCGAAGGTTACGACGGCAGCAACGGCTGGGCCATCAAGCCGGCGGCGGAAGGGCTGACGCCCGAGCAGCGCGACCTCGACGAGGCGCGCACGCTCTACGAACTGCTGCAGGATGCGGTAATCCCGATGTACTACCGCAGCACCTCGCTCGGCTATTCGCCGGAATGGGTGGCGATGGCAAAGAACTCGATCGCGTCGATCATGCCGCGCTTCAACATGCAACGCATGCTGACCGACTACGCCCTGAAGTTCTACGCTCCGGCGTCGGCGCAGTGGCGCAAGTTTGCCGGCGACGGCTTCTCCGGCGGGCGCCACGTCGCCGAGTGGAAAGCGCGCGTGCGCGCCGCCTGGCCGCGCATCGCCATGCGCCGCATCGACCGCGCCGCGCCACGCATCCGCTACGGCGACACGCTGCGCTTCGAGGTTGCCGTCCAGCTCGACGGCCTGACGCCTTCCGACCTCACCGTCGAGATGGTGTTCACCCGGCCCGGCGAACCGACCAGCGCGCGGGCCCGGCGCTACGTGCTGCACCACGAGCGCGCGCTCGACAACGGCGAGCACCTCTACGTGCGCGAGCTGACGCCCGACCAGTGCGGCAAGATGGAATACCGCTTCCGCGTGTTTCCCTCGCACGAACTGCTCACCCATCCGTTCGAGATGGGGATGATGCTCTGGCTGTGAATCCGGCCGTTGCCGACCGCTGGCGCGCACTTGCGCAGGCCGCCGAACGCGGGAAGGACGTTCCGCTGCGCGATCGTTTCGCTGCCGACCGCGATCGCTTCGCCCACATGTCGGTGCGCTGGGACGACTGGCTGCTCGACTTCTCCAAGCAGCGCCTCGACGACGACGCGCTGGCCCTGCTGCACGGGCTCTGGCAGGCCGCCGATGTGCCCGGCTGGATCGCCCGCATGCGCGCCGGCGAGCCGATCAACCACACCGAGGGCCGCGCCGCGCTGCACATCGCGCTGCGCCAGCCGGCAGGCAAGGGCCCCATCCTGCACGCGGGCAAGGATGTGATGCCGGCGGTACACACCGAACTGGACAAGGTGCGCCGCTTCTGCGGCGAAATCCATGGCCGCCACTGGCGCGGCGCTACCGGCGAGCCGATCACCGACATCGTGAACATCGGCATCGGTGGCTCGGACCTGGGACCGCGCATGGCCACGCAGGCACTGTCCGCATTCCGCCATCCCGAGTTGCGCGTGCACTACGTCGCCAATCTCGATGGTGCCGACCTCGCCACCGTGCTGCAGGGGGTCTCGCCGCGCACCACGCTGTTCATCATCGCCAGCAAGACCTTCACCACGCAGGAGACGATGCAGAACGCCGCCTCGGCACGCGCCTGGTTGGTCGCGGCACTGGGCGAAGCGGCGGTGGCACGGCACTTCGTGGCGGTATCGACCAACCTCGCCGAAGTCGCGCGCTTCGGCATCGATCCAGCCAATGCCTTTGCGTTCTGGGACTGGGTCGGCGGCCGCTATTCGCTGTGGTCCGTGATCGGCCTGCCGCTGGCGCTGGCGATCGGCTACGACAATTTCGGGCGCCTGCTGGCAGGCGCCCATGCCATGGACGAGCACTTCTTCACGGCGCCGGTTTCCGCCAACCTGCCCGGCCTGCTGGCGCTGATCGAGGTGTGGAACGCCAACTTCCTCGGCGCGGACACGCGCGCCCTGCTGCCCTACAGCCAGTCGCTCGGCCTGCTGCCGCGCTACCTGCAGCAGCTCGAAATGGAATCGAACGGAAAACGCGTCGACCGCGGCGGCGCTCCGCTGACGGTCACGGCCGCACCCGTGCTCTGGGGCGAGCCCGGCACCAACGGCCAGCATGCCTTCTACCAGTTGATCCACCAGGGGGGCCGCCTGATCCCCTGCGAATTCATCGCCTGCCGCGACGCGGATTTCCCGCTGGCAGGGCATCACGAGAAGCTGCTGGCCAACTGCTTCGCCCAGGGCGAGGCACTGATGCGCGGGCGTACGATCGAAGAGACCGCCGCCGAACTCGCCGCGGCCGGCCTGCCCGCGCACGAAGTGGCGCGGCTCGCGCCCTATCGGGCCTTCCCGGGCAACCAGCCGTCCACCACGCTGCTGCTGCCGCGGCTCGACCCCTTCGCACTGGGCGCCCTGGTGGCGCTCTACGAGCACAAGGTGTTCGTCGAAAGCGCGATCTGGGACATCAATCCCTTCGACCAGTGGGGCGTCGAATACGGCAAGCAACTCGCCAATCGCCTGCTGCGCGTCATCGAGGGCACTACCCCCGCCGACGGGCTCGACAGCTCGACCGCCGGGCTGATCGACTACTGCCGAAAGTGAGAGTCCTTTTCGTCACGCCGGAGATCGCACCGTGGGTGAAGACCGGCGGCCTGGGCGACGTGGCCGGCGCCCTGCCGGCCGCGCTGCGCGAGCTGGACATCGACGTGCGCGTGCTGGCCCCGGCCTACCCGGCCCTGCGCGACGCCTTTCCCGCCGCCAAGGAAGTCGCGCGGCCGCACTGGCTTGGCGGCCTGCTGCCGACACCGGGCCTGCGCCAGGCCCAGGCGCCCGACGGCACGCCGCTCTACCTGCTCGACTACCCGCATTACTTCGATCGCGGCGGCAACCCCTACCTCGGCCCCGAAGGCCGCGACTGGCTCGACAACCACCTGCGCTTCGGCCTGCTCTCGCGCGTCGCCGCATGGCTCGGGTCCGAAGCCACGACGCTCAACTGGCGACCCGACGTGGTCCATTGCAACGACTGGCAGACCGGCCTGGCGCCGGCCTACATGGCCTACCTGCCGGCACGCCACGCCAAGTCGCTGTTCACCCTGCACAACCTGGCCTTCCAGGGACTCTTCGACCACGCCGCCCTGTTCGAACTGGGGCTCCCCGACCACGCCTGGAGCTACGACGGCGTCGAATACTACGGCTACCTGTCCTTCCTCAAGGCCGGGCTGCAGCACGCCAGCGCGATCAACACCGTGAGCCCGACCTACGCACGCGAGATCCAGACCGACGCCGAAGGGATGGGCATGGCGGGGCTGCTGCGCCATCGTAGCGACCGCCTTTCCGGCATCCTCAACGGCATCGACAGCAAGGTCTGGAACCCCGCCACCGACCGCCACCTGGTGCAGACATACGGCCCGCGCCGGCTCGAGGGCAAGGCCGCCAACAAGGCGACGCTGCAGGTCCAGCTCGGGCTCGAGGCGCGCCCCGAACTGCCGCTGTTTGCGGTAGTCAGCCGCCTCACCGAGCAAAAGGGCCTCGACCTGCTGCTCGAAGTCGCGCCGCAACTGTTGGCCCTGCCTGCGCAGCTCGTCGTCCTCGGTAGCGGTTCACACGGACTCGAGCAGCAGTGGCTGGCGCTGGCCCAGCGCCACCGCCGCCAGTGCGCCGTGATCGTCGGCTTCGATGAGACGCTGGCGCACCGCATCGAGGCCGGCGCCGACATCTTCGTCATGCCCTCGCGCTTCGAACCCTGCGGCCTCAACCAGATGTACAGCCTGCGCTACGGCACGCCGCCCGTCGTGCGCGCCACCGGCGGCCTGGCCGACACCGTGGTCGATGCCGGCGACGAAAGGCACGGCAACGGCTTCGTCTTCGAGCAGGCCACCGGCGAGGCCCTGATGCAGGCACTGCGCCGCGCCGCCGCCGCGTGGGCGGACCCGCCGCGCTGGCACAAGCTGCAACAGCGCGGCATGGCACGCGACTTCAGCTGGACCGGGGCCGCGCGGCAGTACGCCGACCTCTACCGCACGCTGTAGCGATGGGCACGCCGCAACTGGTCGTCATCGCCGCCGTTGCCCGGGATGGCGTCATCGGCGTGGACAACCGCCTGCCCTGGCACCTGCCGGAGGACCTGCGCCACTTCAAGGAACTGACCACGGGCCGCGCCGTCGTCATGGGACGTCGCACCTGGGAGTCGCTGCCGGAGCGCTTCCGCCCGCTGCCGGGCCGGCACAACATCGTCGTCACGAGCGACGGCGGCTACCGCGCCGACGGCGCGACGGTCGCCGATTCGCTGCCCGCCGCACTGGCCGCCGCCGGCCAGGGAGAGACCTTCGTCATCGGCGGTGCGCAGCTCTACACAGCGGCGCTACCGCTGGCGGATCGCCTCGAGTTGACAGAGATCGACGCCGCGTTTGCCGGCGACGCGCACTTTCCCGCCTACGACCGCAGCGCATGGCGTGAAATCGCCCGCGAAAGCCACCGCAGCGGCGCCGGTTTCGACTATTCTTTCGCGACCTACGAACGCGTCCGCTAGAGGGAACAGCATGCAACTCGTCGATTGGAACGACAGCTACAGCGTCGGCAATGCGCTGATGGACGCCCATCACCGGGTCTTCTTCGACATGGTGCGCGAATTCAGTGCGCTGCCCGACACGGACGACCACGATGCCATGATGAAGCGCATCGTCTTCCTCGCCGAGTACGCCGCCATGCATCTGGGCGCCGAGGAAAAGCTCATGCGCCAGGCGGGCTATCCGGATTTCGAACAGCACAAGGCCCTGCACGAGGCCTTCACCCGGCGCGTGGACGCGGCCAAGGAATCCTTCTTTCGCGATGCCTCGTCGGTGACGCCGGAGGAAATCCTGGAGATGATGCAGCGCTGGTTCGTCGAGCACGTGATCGGCGAGGACAAGCGCTACACGCCCTACCTGTCCAACCGGAGCTGAGCGCCGCACGCGGCGGCGCGGTCACTCCGCAGCAACGACGCAGTCGCGGCCGCGCTCCTTCGCCTGGTAGAGCGCCATGTCGGCGCGCCGGATCCACGCCGCGACGCTCTCGTCCGGCTGCAGCTGCGCCAGCCCGAACGACGCGCGCAGGTAAACCTCTTCGAAGCCGCCGTTGAGGACGATGCCCTTCATCGCGCCGCGCAAACGCTCGGCCAGCAGTTGCGCCGCGTCTCCCGTTGTCTGCGGCAGCAGCAGCAGGAACTCCTCGCCGCCGAAGCGTGCCAGCACGTCACCCTCGCGCAGGGCATCGGCGACGGTCCGCACCGTCTCCTGCAGGGCCTTGTCGCCCACGGCATGCCCGTAGCGGTCGTTGATGCGCTTGAAATGGTCGAGGTCGAGCATGACGATGCTTGCCGGCATGCCGTGGCGGCGGCTCATCGCCACCTGGCGTTCAAGTTCGCCGACGATATGCCGCCGGTTGTAGGCCCCGGTAAGGTCGTCGCGCGTCGCCAGCTCCCTGACGCGTTCCAGCGCCGAGCCGAGGTCGCGGTTGTGCGCCTCCATCTCGCAGTTGCGCAGGTCCAGTTCGGCGCGCGCGCGCGCCAGTTGCTCGACCAGCGCACGGCTGCGCTCGGCGCCTTCGAGACCGGCAACCAGCTGCTCGCGGGCAACCCGGGCGTACTGCATCTCGAGCACGAAGAGGATGGCGAATCCTGCGGCAATGGCGCCGGCGTGCGGGATGTCCAGCAGCGCAACCTGAAGCACCGTAGGCGCAAGCACGGCGAGGGCAAACAGCGCCATTGCCGAACGGAACGGCGACATGATGATCTGGCACAGCGCGGAAACGCCCACCAGCACCACCAGGTTGATCAGGTAAAGCTCGAACTGGCCGTCGACGCGGAAGAACCAGACCGACGATCCCCAGGCCAGGCCGGCCAGCGCGTTGGCGGCGATCTGGCGCCGTGCCCAGACGCGGCAGTCGTCGCCTTCGGGCTGGGCGGAACGAAAGCCGTAGCCGACGGCAATGATCGCCAGCTCGCACAGGTTGATCAGCGCCAGCCACGCCACCGCCAGGTGCCAGCCGGCATACGGTCCCAGCACCAGCGCCAGCAGCAGCGTGCCGAGCGGTGAGCTGATCGCGCCGCCCACGGCACGATCGTTGAACACGCGCACGCGCTCCGCGAGCACGCGCCGTTCGATCTCCGTCTCGTCAAGCCGGAAATCGGTGGCAATGCCGCTGTGGAAGGGCAGCTCGGGGCCGCTCATGCGTTGGTCCGGTTCACCTGGGTACTACCGTTCATCATGCCGTTCAGTTCTTCACGCAATCCACATAATAGCGGACCGTGCCGTTGCTCGCATCCTTGACCAGGCCGTGGATGTCGGTCTCGAAGCCGGGAAAGTGTTCGTTGAACTCGCGTGCGAACTTGAGGTAGCGGACGATGGTGGCGTTGAAGCGCTCGCCGGGAATCAGCAGCGGGATCCCGGGCGGATAGGGCGTCAGCAGCACGCTGGTGATGCGGCCCTCCAGCTCGTCGATGGGCACGCGCTCGATCTCGCGGTGCGCCATCTTGGCGAAGGCATCCGCCGGGCGCATCGCCGGCACCATGTCCGAGAGGTACATCTTGGTGGTCAGCCGGGCGATGTCGCGCTCCTTGTACACCTCGTGGATCTGGGTGCACAAGTCCTTGAGGCCGACCCGTTCGTAGCGCGGATGCTTGCCGACGAACTCGGGCAGCACCTTCCACAGCGGCTGGTTCTTGTCGTAGTCGTCCTTGAACTGCTGCAGCGCCGTCACCAGCGTGTTCCAGCGGCCCTTGGTGATGCCGATGGTGAACATGATGAAGAAACTATAGAGGCCGCACTTCTCGACGATGATGCCGTGCTCGGCGAGGTATTTGGTGACGATGGCGGCCGGGATGCCGATGT
>CAYTFA010000106.1:0-6604 GCA_964436755.1 uncultured Rhodocyclaceae bacterium
GGTCCGGCCGAGTTCGAGCAGACCTGCCAGCGCGCCCGGCAATTCCGCAACGATACCGGCGAAGATGATCAGCGAGATGCCGTTACCGATGCCGCGCGCGGTGATCTGTTCGCCGAGCCACATCAGGAACACGGTGCCGCCGGTGAGCGTGATCACCGTCGAGAGCCGGAAGAACCAGCCCGGATTCGACACGATGCCGCCCTGCCCGCCTTCAAGACCGACCGCGATGCCGTAGGCCTGCAAGGCTGCGAGCAGCACGGTGAGATAGCGCGTGTACTGGTTGATGACCTTGCGGCCCTGCTCGCCTTCCTTCTTCAGCGCTTCAAGCGTCGGCACGACCGACGTCATGAGTTGCATGATGATCGACGAGGAGATGTAGGGCATGATCCCCAACGCGAACAGCGTGAAGCGCGATAGCGCGCCGCCCGAGAACAGGTTGAACACGCCAAGTATCCCGCCCTGCTGGCCCTGGAACAGTTCCGCCAGCTTGACGGGGTCGATACCCGGCACCGGGATGTGCGCGCCAATCCGGTAAACGATCAGGGCCCCGACCAGGAACCACAGCCGGCGCCAGAGGTCGCCGAACTTTCCGGTCTTGCCGAGAGCCGCTGCCTGGGGATTGGCCACGCGTTGCTTCCTCTAGTGCGCTCAGGCCGCCGCGATATCCGCGACCGAGCCGCCCGCCGCCTCGATGGCTGCGCGCGCACCCTTGGTCGCGCCGACGCCCTTGAGGGCGATCTTGCGACCGATCTTGCCGGAAAGGATGACCTTCGCCGACAGCGCATCGGCGGCTACGATGCCCGCCTGCTTGAGTACGAGCAGATCGACCTCTTCGACCGGCAGCTTGTCGAGTTCGGAGAGACGCACTTCGACGTTGCGACCTGCGGTCATCGAATTGAAGCCGCGCTTCGGCAGCCGGCGCTGCAGCGGCATCTGGCCGCCTTCGAAGCCGACCTTGTGGAAGCCGCCGGCGCGGGACTTCTGGCCCTTGTGGCCGCGGCCCGCGGTCTTGCCCAGGCCGCTGCCGATGCCGCGCCCGACGCGCTTGGCGGCGTGCTTGGAGCCGGCGCCCGGCTTCAGGTTGTTAAGTTCCATGCTCATTCCCGTCCCCTTAGCCTTCGCACTTCACGAGGTAGGCCACCTTGCGGATCATCCCACGCACGGCCGGCGTATCCTCGAGAATGGCGCTGCTGTTCAGGCGCCGCAGGCCGAGCCCGCGCACCGTGGCGCGGTGGTCCTGCTTGGTGCCGATCACGCTCTTGACGAGCGTGACCTTGATCTTCTTGTCGGCCATGGCTTACTCCAGAATCTCGGCGACCGCCTTGCCGCGCTTTGCGGCAATTTCGGCCGGCGTGCTCATCGCACGCAGTCCCTGCAGGGTGGCACGCACGACGTTATAGGGGTTGGTCGAGCCAATGGTCTTGGCCACCACGTCGGTGACGCCCATGACCTCGAAAACTGCGCGCATCGGGCCGCCGGCGATAACGCCGGTACCGGGCGAGGCCGGTGACATCAGCACGGTGGTCGCGCCGTGACGACCGGTGACGGAGTGATGCAGCGTGCCGTCCCGGAGGCTGATCTTGGACATCTTGCGGCGTGCCTCTTCCATCGCCTTCTGCACGGCGACCGGAACCTCGCGCGACTTGCCCTTGCCCATGCCGATGCCGCCATCACCGTCGCCGACGACGGTCAGTGCGGCGAAGCCGAGAATCCGACCGCCCTTGACCACTTTGGTGACGCGATTGATGGAGACCATCTTCTCGCGCATGCCATCGTCGCGTTCTTCCTGCTGCGGCTGCTGCTTCCTGCCTTGTGGTTTAGCCATGTGCGTCCCGCCTAGAACTTGAGCCCGCCTTCGCGGGCGGCTTCAGCCAGCGCCTTGACGCGGCCGTGGTAGTGGAATCCAGAACGGTCGAAGGCGACCGACTCGATGCCGGCAGCCTTGGCCCGCTCGGCGATCAGCTTGCCGACGGCCTTGGCCGCGTCGACATTGCCGCCGTTCGGCACCTGGCCGCGCACCGCCGACTCCATGGTCGATGCCGACGCCAGGACGCGCGTGCCGCATCCGGAGAAAATCTGCGCAGAGATGTGCAGGTTGCTGCGATGCACGGCAAGGCGCACCATCTTGAGCTCCGCAATCTTGGCGCGGGTTTTGCGCGCCCTGCGCAAACGAGCTTGTTTCTTGTCCATGATTCAGCGCCTCGATTATTTCTTCTTGGTTTCCTTGATGGCCACGACCTCGTCGGCGTAGCGGACGCCCTTGCCCTTGTAGGGTTCGGGGGCGCGATACGCGCGCACTTCCGCAGCCACCTGGCCGACCACCTGCTTGTCGATCCCCTTGATCAGGATCTCGGTCTGCGTCGGAGTCTCGACCTTGATGCCATTCGGCATCTCATGCACCACCGGATGCGAGAAGCCGAGCGTCAGGTTGAGCTTGGTGCCCTGGGCCTGCGCACGGTAGCCGACGCCGACCAGCGTCAGCTTCTTCTCGAAACCCTTGGTGACGCCGGTCACCATGTTATTGACCAGGGCGCGCATGGTGCCGGACATCGCGCCGGCATTGGCAGCCCCTTCGACCGCGCGGCACAGCAGGCTTTCGCCTTCGCGCTCGACCCTGACGGCCGGCAGCAGCGCCTGCTTGAGCGTGCCCAGCGGGCCCTTGACCGAGATCTCGCTGTCGGTAAGGCTCACTTCGACGCCCTTGGGCAGCGCGACCGGATACTTGGCAATGCGTGACATGTCGGCGGCTCCTTAGGCGACGATGCAGAGGACTTCGCCGCCCATGTTGCCGGCACGCGCGCGGCGATCGGTCATCACGCCCTTCGGCGTGGACACGATGGCGACGCCGAGCCCGTTCATCACGCGGGGCAGATCGTCCTTGCTCTTGTAGACGCGCAGGCCGGGCTTCGAGATACGCTCGATGCGCTCGATGACGGGGCGGCCGGCGTAGTACTTCAGCGCGACGTCGAGTTCGGGCTTCGCGCCGTTCTCGCGGATGGCGAAGTCCTCGATGTAGCCCTCGTCCTTCAATACCTTGGCGATCGCCACCTTCAGCTTCGAGGACGGCATCGTCACGGAAAGCTTCTCCGCCATCTGCGCATTGCGGATGCGGGTCAGCATGTCGGCAACCGGATCGGTCATGCTCATATCGGTCCCCTTACCAGCTGGCCTTGGTCATGCCGGGAACTTCACCCTGCATGGCGATCTCGCGCAGCTTGTTGCGGCACAGACCGAACTTGCGGAAGACGCCACGCGGGCGCCCGGTGAGCGAGCAGCGGTTGCGCTGGCGCGAAGGACTCGCGTTGCGCGGTAGCTGCTGCATCTTGAGGCGGGCCTCGGTCCGCTCCTCGTCGCTCAGCTTGACATTGTTGATGACGGCGAGAAGCTCGGCGCGACGGGCGGCATACTTCGCCACCGTCTTGGCGCGCTTCTTCTCCCGGTTGATAAGAGCTAGTTTCGCCATGGATCCCTCAGTTCTTGAAGGGGAACTTGAATGCGGCGAGGAGCGCCTTGGCCTCCTCGTCGTTCTTCGCGGTGGTGGTGATGCTGATGTTCATGCCGCGCAACGCGTCGATCTTGTCGTACTCGATCTCGGGGAAAATGATCTGTTCCTTGACGCCGACGTTGTAGTTGCCACGGCCGTCGAAACCCTTGCCGGAAATGCCGCGGAAGTCGCGGACGCGCGGCAGGGCGACGGTGACGAGCCGATCGAGGAACTCGTACATGCGGTTGCCGCGCAGGGTCACCATGCAGCCGATCGGGTAGCCCTCGCGGATCTTGAAGCCAGCGATGGCCTTGCGCGCCTTGGTCACGACCGGCTTCTGGCCGGCAATCTTGGTCATGTCGGAAACGGCATGATCCAGGATCTTCTTGTCGCCGACCGCTTCACCGACCCCCATGTTGAGGGTGATCTTGGTGATGCGCGGGACCTCCATGATCGACTTGTAGCCGAACTTCGTGAGGAGCTCCGGCACAACCTTCTCTTTGTAGTATTCCTGCAAGCGAGCCATTTCGGATCCTTAAGCGTCGACCACTTCGCCGTTCGACTTGAACACCCGGACCTTGCGGCCGTCGTCGAGCTGCTTGAAGCCGACGCGGTCGGCCTTCTGGGTGGCCGGGTTGAACAACGCCACGTTGGAGATGTTGATGGGCATTTCCTTCTCGACGATGCCGCCCTGGTCGCCCTTCATCGGATTGGGCTTGGTGTGCTTCTTGACGCGGTTGATGCCCTCGACGACGACGCGTTCAGCGTCGACGCGGGTGAGGACCACTCCGCGCTTGCCCTTGTCCTTGCCGGTGGTGACGACGACGTCGTCGCCCTTGCGAATCTTCTGCATGATGGATGTCCCCGAATGCCGGATCAGAGAACCTCGGGAGCCAGCGAAACGATCTTCATGAATCGCTCCGTGCGCAACTCCCGCGTCACGGGCCCGAAGATGCGCGTGCCGATCGGCTCCAGCTTGTTGTTGAGGAGGACGGCGGCATTGCCGTCGAACTTGACCAGCGATCCGTCGGAGCGGCGTACACCCTTGGCGGTACGGACGACGACGGCGCTATAAACCTCGCCCTTCTTCACCCGGCCGCGCGGGGCCGCATCCTTGACGCTGACCTTGATCACGTCGCCGATGCCGGCGTAGCGGCGCTTCGAACCGCCAAGCACCTTGATGCACATGACCGAACGCGCGCCGGTGTTGTCGGCGACATCGAGCAACGACTGCATTTGAATCATTTCAAATCTCCAACTTAATCCGCGAATTCAGGCTGCTCGCGGTCAGTCTTGGAGCCCGCTGGGGGCTGGAACGCCGGGACGGGAAACCGACCCGGCGGAGCAAAGAGGCGAGATTTTAAGCGCTACTCGCCATTTGTCAACGTCCTTCTGCTACCCGTGACGTCAAACGACCCGGGCCTTCTCCACCACCTTCGCCACGCGCCAGGCCTTGGTCTTGGAGATCGGCGCGCATTCCTCGATTTGCACGAGGTCGCCGGCGCCCGCTTCCATGCCCTCGACGTGGGCGTGGTACTTCTTCGAGCGGGTCATGATCTTGCCGATCACCGGGTGCTTGACCTTGCGCTCGACGAGCACGGTCACCGTCTTCTGCATCTTGTCGGAGACGACCCGCCCCTGGAGGGTGCGGCGCATCTTCTGGTTGGTCGCGTCGGTCATTTCGCCATCGCCTTCTCACGCTGAATTGTCTTGACGCGCGCGATATCCTTGCGCACCTTGCCCAGCTGACTGGTGTTGGTCAGCTGCTGCGTCGCCACCTGCATGCGCAGGCCAAACTGGGCCTTGCGCAGTTCGAGCAGTTCCTTCTGCAGGTCGGCCTCGTTCTTTTCCCTCATTTCGCTGGTCTTCATGGCTTACCCCAGTTGACGGATGACGAAGGTGGTCTCGAGCGGCAGCTTCGCCGCGGCGAGGCGGAATGCCTCGCGTGCCAGGGCCTCGTCGACGCCGTCCATCTCGTACAGCACCTTGCCGGGCTGGATCTCGGCCACCCAGTATTCCGGAGAGCCCTTGCCGTTGCCCATGCGCACCTCGAGCGGCTTTTTCGAAATCGGCTTGTCCGGGAAAATGCGGATCCAGATGCGGCCGCCGCGCTTGATGTGGCGCGTCATGGCACGACGCGCCGCCTCGATCTGGCGCGCCGTCAGCCGGCCACGGCCGATCGCCTTGAGACCGTACTCACCGAAACTGACCTTGGCACCCCGGGTCGCCAGGCCGGTGTTGCGGCCCTTCTGTTCCTTGCGGTATTTCCTGCGGGCAGGTTGCAGCATGTCTTACTCCTTGCCTTCCTTGGAGGCGGCATCGCCGCCTTCGGGCTTCGCCGCGGCCTTGCGCACGCGCTTGACCGGTGCCTTCGGAGCGGCGGGCGCGCTTTCCGGCTTGGCGGCAGCTGCCTTCGGCTCGTCGGCCTTCTTGGCCGCGGTGCGGCGCGCCGGCTTGGCTTCGCCCTCACCCTCCGAACGCGGCTTGGCCGGCGCGCGGCGCGGCTTGCGCTGCTCCTCGACCACCGGTTCCGGAGCCGGCTGCGCCGCCTCGTTGCGGCCCAGCACCTCGCCCTTGAACACCCAGACCTTGATGCCGATGACACCATACGTCGTCTTCGCTTCGGACGTTCCGTAGTCGATGTCGGCACGCAGGGTGTGCAGCGGCACGCGGCCTTCGCGGTACCACTCGCGGCGAGCGATTTCGGCGCCGTTGAGGCGGCCCGAACTCATGATCTTGATGCCCTGGGCACCGAGGCGCATGGCGTTCTGCATGGCGCGCTTCATAGCGCGGCGGAACATGATGCGCTTCTCGAGCTGCTGGGCGATCGAATCGGCGATCAGTTGCGCGTCGATCTCCGGCTTGCGGATTTCCTCGATATTGACGTGCACCGGAACGCCCAGCTTGCGCTGCAGTTCAGCCTTCAGGTGCTCGATGTCCTCGCCCTTCTTGCCGATGACGACGCCGGGGCGCGCGCTGAAGACGGTGACGCGGGCGTTCTTCGCCGGACGCTCGATGACGACGCGACCGACAGAGGCGTGCGCCAGCTTCTTGGTCAGGTACTCGCGCACCTCGAGGTCTTCCTTGTGTAGGATGTTCCAGTAGGGTGGGCTAGTGACC
>CAYTFA010000107.1:0-6557 GCA_964436755.1 uncultured Rhodocyclaceae bacterium
GTAGCGAGAAGCTTGCTCATCTTGTTTCCTTTCGTTTGGATATAGGTGGGATGCTAGCAACACCACGGTTTAACGGGGCGTCACCGCCAATAACGCGCCGCGCTGGACCAGGTTGACCGGAAACCTCGATTTCCCGCCATTCCCCCGGGGCCAGACCCTCCACGGTCCATTCCCCCACGGCCCAGCGGATCAGGCGCAACGTGGGGAAACCCACCTTGGCCGTCATACGTCGAACCTGACGATTTTTTCCTTCCCGAATAAGGACTTCCAGCCAGGAGGTGGGAATCAGCCGCCGATACCGGATCGGCGGCACCCGATCCCAGAGCGACTCCGGCGAACCGACGCGGCGTGCTTTGCATGGGAGGGTGACGAAATCGCCCAGATCAACCCCGGCTTCCAGTTGCTGCAGCGCCGCATCGGTCGGCTCGCCTTCCACCTGGACCAGGTAGCGTTTCGGCAGCTTGTGCTTCGGGTCGGCGATGCGTGCCTGCAGCCGGCCATCGTCGGTGAGGACGATGAGTCCTTCGGAGTCCGCGTCGAGTCGCCCGGCCGGGTATACCCCTGGGACCGGAATGAATCCGGCAAGGGTCTGCCGACCGTCATCGCCGCCCGAAAACTGCGTGAGGACGCCGAACGGCTTGTTGAACAGGATGACCCGGCTCAAGTCGGGTCGTCGCCCCGGAATACGTTGCAGAAACGCTCGGACTCGGGATAGGGAAAGAAGTCGGGGACCCGGCCCTCGCGGATTTGCTGCTGGGTCTCCTGCCAGAACCCGGCGTCGAAGAGATCGGCGTGGTAGCGCATGAAGGCGCTGCGGATGCGCTCGGAGACGAGCAGGAAGGTCGCGAACTCCTCCGGGAAGACATCCTTCGGCCCCACCGAGTACCACGCCTCGCCCGACATCTCGGCCTCGAAGTTCGGCGGCGGCGGAATGCGCCGGAAGTTGCAGTCGGTCATGAACTCGATCTCGTCGTAGTCGTAGAACACAACCCGCCCGTAGCGCGTCACGCCGAAGTTCTTCCACAGCAGGTCGCCGGGAAAGATGTTGGCAATGGCCAGCTCGCGAATCGCGTTGCCATACTCGCGCACGGCATCTTCGACGCGATCCTTGCGTCCGGCCGCCTCGGCCTTTTCCAGGTAGAGGTTGAGCGGTTCCATGCGGCGTTCGATGTACAAGTGCTTTATCACCAGGTCGTCACCGTCCGCCTCCATCAGCGAGGGGACCTCCCGGTACAGTTCATCGATCAGTTCCTGCGAGAAGCGCTTGCGCGGAAGCGCCACCTTGGAAAATTCCAGCGTATCGGCCATGCGGCCGACGCGATCCACCTGCTTGACGATCTGGTACTTGCGCCGCACCGTATCGTGATCGACTTCCTTCGAGCTGCCGAAGACGTCCTTGATGATCTTGAACACGTAAGGATAGGAGGGCAGCGTGAATACCAGCATGACCAGGCCGCGGATGCCGGGTGCGACGACGAACTGGTCCGCCGAATGGCGCAAATGGAAGATCAGGTCGCGGAAGAACATGGTCTTGCCCTGCTTGCCAAGGCCGAGCATCGTATAAAGCTCCGAGCGGGGCTTGTTCGGCATGATCGAGCGAAGGAATTGCACGTAGCTGGACGGCACCTCCATGTCCACCATGAAATAGGCGCGCGACAGCGAAAACAGCACACCGATGCGCGCCGAATCGAGGATGACGGTGTCGAGATAAAGCTGCCCCGATGCCGAATGCAGCACGGGGACCATGAACGGATACTCGGTGGCGCCATTGACCGCCTTGCCGATCACGTACGCGCCCTTGTTGCGATAAAAGGCCGAGTTGAGCACCTGGATCTGGAAGTTGGCTTCCCGACCGGGCAGATCACCGAGTTGGCTCTTGATGCAGCGCAGGGCGCGTGCGATGTCGCGATCCAGATCCTCGAAGTCGCGCTGCCACCCGAAGTCCACGAACACCTGGCGCAGCGCCGCGCGCAGCCCGGTCTCGTTCGGGTAGTAGCAACGGTAGGTCGGCGGATCGGACTCGATGTACTCCGTCGAGACGGCCGGCCTGACGAAGATGAAATCGTTGTGGAAGTAAGTTCGGTGCATGATCTGGCAGAACACCGAATTGAAGAAGGTTTCCGCCAGCTCGGGCTGTTTGTGATCGGTCAGCAGCCCGATGTACTGCAGCTTGGCGAGTTGCCACGTCGCGTCGCTCAGGCCTTCGGCGTCGAATTCGCGCCGCAGCAGCTCGGTGCTCTCGCGCACCCGCGTATCGTAAAACTGGATGCGGTCCTTTACCGCCTGCTGCGCCTCGGGCCAGCGTGCTTCGTCGAACAGAAGCTTTGCCCGGCCGGAGCTCTCATGGAACAGGCGGTAATGCTTGTCAAACCCGCGCATGATGGTCTGCGCGATCCGACGGGGCAGTTCTTCCGGGTCTGCGGAGATGTTCATGGGGAAACCGGGGCTTCTGGCGGCAGCGGGCCGATTGTATCAGCCGGGTATCTGCCCCATTCCGGGCGTCGGCACGGGATACAGCCCCCAACAGAATTCGATTAGCCCATACGGCCACCTTATTGACGCCACCGGCACGGTCAACGATACTCGCCCGCTAAGCTTGCCGATGATTCGGAATGTCGGATTTTTTGTGTTACCAATCAAAAAGATACTGGAGACCAGCCAATGAGCACCGGGAAACCGAGAATCACCTACACGCTGACCGACGAGGCGCCACTGCTGGCCACCTATGCCTTTCTGCCCGTGATCCGGCGTTTCGCCGCCCCCGCCGGCATCGAGGTGGAAGCGGCTGACATTTCCGTCGCCGCGCGGGTCCTTGCGCAGTTCCCGGAGTACCTGAGCGAAGATCAAAAGGTGCCGGATACCCTTGGCGAACTGGGTGCCCGCACGCTGCAGCCGGACACCAACATTATCAAACTGCCCAACATCAGCGCCACGGTCGCGCAACTCGTCGCCTGCATACGCGAACTCCAGGGGAAAGGCTACAAGATTCCGGACTATCCCGAAGATGCCAGGACCGAGGAAGAGAAGGCGATCCGCGCTCGCTACGCCAAATGCATCGGCAGTTCAGTCAATCCCGTCCTGCGCGAAGGCAACTCGGATCGCCGTGCGCCAAAGGCCGTCAAGGAGTATGCCCGCAAGAACCCGCACTCGATGAGCGAATGGAAGCAGTGGTCGCAGACGCATGTATCGCACATGCACCATGGCGACTTCTACCACGGCGAGAAATCAATCACGCTGGACCGCGCCCGCGACGTCAAGATGGAACTGATCACCAAGAGCGGCAAAGCGATCGTGCTCAAGCCCAAACTGTCCCTGCTCGACGGCGAGATTCTCGACAGCATGTTCATGAGCAAGAGGGCCTTGTGCGAGTTCTACGAGCGCGAACTGGAAGACTGCCGCCAGGCCGGAATACTGTTCTCGCTGCATGTAAAGGCTACCATGATGAAGGTCTCGCACCCCATCGTCTTCGGCCATTGCGTAAGGATCTATTACAAGGACGCTTTCGAGAAGCACGCCAAGCTGTTCGACGAACTCGGCGTCAATGTAAACAACGGCATGGTCAATCTGTACGACAAGATCAAGACGCTGCCGGAATCGAAGCGCGACGAAATCATCCGCGACCTGCACTCCTGCCAGGAGCATCGCCCGCGCCTGGCGATGGTCGATTCGGCGAAGGGCATCACCAACTTCCATTCACCCAACGACGTGATCGTCGATGCCTCGATGCCGGCCATGATCCGTTCCGGCGGCAAGATGTGGGGGGCCGACGGCAAGCAATACGATTGCAAGGCAGTGATGCCCGAATCCACATTCGCGCGGATCTACCAGGAGATGATCAACTTCTGCAAATGGCACGGTGCGTTCGACCCCAAGACGATGGGCACCGTCCCCAACGTGGGCCTTATGGCCCAGCAGGCCGAGGAATACGGCTCGCACGACAAGACCTTCGAGATCTCCGAGGACGGCGTTGCCAACGTCACCGACCTCGCCACCGGCGAAGTCCTCATGAGCCAGAACGTCGAAGCCGGCGACATCTGGCGCACCTGCCAGGCCAAGGATGCCGCGATCCGCGACTGGGTGAAACTGGCGGTGACCCGCTCGCGCAGTTCCGGCATGCCGGTGATCTTCTGGCTGGATCCCTACCGTCCGCACGAGAACGAGATGATCAAGAAGGTCAAGCGCTACCTGAAGGATCACGATACCGACGGCCTCGACATCCAGATCATGTCGCAGGTCCGCGCCATGCGCTACACGCTGGAGCGGGTGGTTCGCGGCCTGGACACCATCTCGGCCACCGGCAACATCCTGCGCGACTACCTTACCGACCTGTTCCCCATCATGGAGCTCGGTACCAGCGCGAAGATGCTCTCCATCGTGCCGCTGATGGCCGGTGGCGGCATGTACGAAACCGGGGCCGGCGGCTCGGCGCCCAAGCATGTGCAGCAGCTGACCGAGGAAAACCACCTGCGCTGGGATTCGCTGGGCGAGTTCCTCGCCCTCGCAGTATCACTCGAAGACCTTAGCACCAAGACCGGAAACACACGGGCGGCCCTGCTCGCGAAAACCCTCGATGCCGCGACCGGCAAGCTGCTCGACAACCGCAAGTCGCCTTCGCCGAAGACCGGGGAACTCGACAATCGCGGCAGCCAGTACTATCTCGCCATGTACTGGGCCCAGGAACTGGCCGCCCAGGCGGAAGACAAGGAACTCGCCGGCCATTTCGCATCCCTGGCGAAATCGCTGGCAGAAAACGAAGCCAAGATCGTCGCCGAGTTCAAGGCGGTTCAAGGCCAGCGGGCGGACTTGGGCGGCTATTACCGTCCCGATGCCGAGCGCACGGGCAACGTTATGCGGCCGAGCGCGACCTACAACGCGCTGATGGGGGCAGCGAGCGCCTGAACCAGCGCGCGGCGCGCGGAAGCCGGCGCGCAGCCTGCAGCTTTGTTGGATAATCGCCGGGATGCCTCGGGCGTATGCCCGGGCATCCCGGCGATTTCCATTACAAACAGGACGGAGTAGACATGAGCGCTTCACTGATCAAGCTTCCTGCCCAGGGCCAAAAGATCGTGCCGGGTCAGCCCATTCCCGACAACCCGATCATCCCCTTCATCGAAGGCGACGGAATCGGCGTCGATATCACTCCGGTCATGCAGAAGGTCGTGGACGCCGCGGTGCAGAAGTCTTACGGCGGCAAGCGCAAGATTTCGTGGATGGAGGTCTTTGCCGGTGAGAAATCCACCAAGCTTTACGGGCCCGACGTTTGGCTACCGGCCGAAACGCTGAACGCCCTCAAGGAGTTCTCCGTCTCCATCAAGGGACCGATGACGACCCCGGTAGGCGGCGGCATCCGTTCGCTCAACGTGGCTCTGCGCCAGGAACTCGACCTGTACCAGTGCGTGCGCCCGGTGCGCTATTTCAAGGGCGTGCCGTCGCCGCTGAAGGATCCGTCGAAGACCGACATGGTCATCTATCGCGAGAACACCGAAGACATCTATGCCGGCATCGAATGGCAGGCCGAGTCGGACAATGCGCGAAAGGTGATCAGGTTCCTGCAGGATGACATGGGCGTGAAAAAGATTCGCTTCCCCAACACCTCCGGCATCGGCATCAAGCCGGTGTCGCGCGAAGGGACCGAGCGTCTGGTGCGCGCCGCGATCAAATACGCAATTACGAACAAGCGCAAGTCGGTCACTCTGGTGCACAAGGGCAACATCATGAAGTTCACCGAAGGCGCCTTCCGCGACTGGGGTTACGCGCTGGCGAAGAATGAATTCGGTGGCGTGGAGATCGACGGAGGTCCCTGGCTCAAGCTGCCCAACGGGATCGTGATCAAGGACGCCATCGCCGATGCGTTCCTGCAGCAGATTCTGCTGCGTCCGGCGGAGTACGACGTGATCGCGACGCTGAATCTCAACGGCGACTACATCTCGGACGCCCTGGCAGCCCAGGTCGGCGGCATCGGCATCGCGCCCGGTGCCAACATTTCCGATCTGTACGCCTGCTTCGAGGCCACCCATGGCACCGCGCCGAAGTACGCGGGCAAGGACTACGTCAACCCCGGCTCGCTGATACTTTCTGCCGAGATGATGCTGCGCCACATGGGCTGGACCGAGGCGGCCGATCTGATCATCAAGTCAATGGAAGCCGCGATCGGCGACAAGGTCGTCACCTACGATTTCGCACGCCTGATGGAGGGCGCGACCGAAGTGAAATGCTCCGCGTTCGGCCAGGCGATGATCGACCGGATGTAGCAAGACAGCCTGCAGGTCCCTCGGACCTGCAGGCAAATCAAGCGCCAATAACTAAGCCCGCCCGGCGGTAGCCGCGGGGCGGGCTTTTCTTACGGTGTCGGCGGCAAACCGGCCACCGAGGTTCCTGCGCGTCAGGCCTTCTGGATGTTCGACGCCTGCTTGCCCTTGGGACCCTGAACGACGTCGAAGCTCACCTTCTCGCCTTCCTTGAGGGTCTTGAAGCCGCTCATATTGATGGCGGAAAAGTGCGCGAACAGGTCTTCGCTGCCGTCATCCGGAGTGATGAAACCGAAACCCTTGGCGTCG
>CAYTFA010000108.1:0-6546 GCA_964436755.1 uncultured Rhodocyclaceae bacterium
AACGCCTCGCGCGCCTGCGCCAGCGAGTCGCTTTCGCCCTTGGCCGCCTTCTGGTACTGGCCGAGTACGTCAAGTTCCAGCGTCAGGTAGTACAGCACTCCCATTGCGAGGAGCGCCATGAGGATGATCAGCGCCGCGCCGCGCGACCTCGCGGCACCGGGTTGGCGATGCCTGCGCAATTTCATCGCCGGGCGCCCGCGTCAGCGTTGGGCCGGTCCCGGCGCAACGACCCGGCCCCCGCCGAGTCGCGTATTGCGCTCGCCGGTGGCACGGTTCATCGTCTCGCCTACCTTGAGTTCCGCGGCGACTTCCTCGCCGGGTGCCAGCAGGGCTTTGCCGGGTGTCTTTGCCGAGACCGTGGCGCTGACGCCGGTGCGGGCGGTCTCGCCCTCGTTCTGCGCCTGGCGGTTGATCCACACCGTGGACTTGCCGCTGGACCGGTACACGACGCCATCGAGGCTCATGGTCGTGCCCTGCAGCGTCTGCGCCTCCTGGACGTTGAAGTTGCGCTGGTATTCCAGCGCCTGGCGCCGCTCGGGTGTAAAGAACAGGCGGCCGAGGTCGACGGACTCGGCGCCCCAGGCACCGAAGGCGGGGCCGAGGCCGGCGGCAATCAGAACGAGCGCGGTCGCGGGCCTCATTTGCCTTCCTTGAGCGTTATCCACTCGAGTGTACAGTTCGCCCGCAACTGGGCGTTCCTGGCGCGGTCGCTGGTTCCGGCAGCGATGCGCTCGATGCCGCAGGAGCGGATCTGGATTAATGCCGGCACGGATTCGCGCAGCTCGGCGAGAAATGCGATCAGCTCGCCCTCGTGCAGCAACTGCAGGCGCAGCCGCATCTGGCTGGCCATCAACTCGAAACCGCCGGCACTAGCGCCGCCGGGCATCACGGCGGCGTCGATCGGCCGCTGCGGTGCCAGATCGTATTCCATGCCGAAGATCTTCCGCGCGACCTTGATCCGGTTCAGTGTCTCGATCCAGTCCAGCCGCCGCTCGGGACCGACATAGCCCTTGTCGCGCAAGGCCTGGAAACCGCCGATCATGGCACGCAGTTCCTTTTCTTCCTCCCGCGCGCGCAACAACTTGGACTGTATGTCGCGCCTGGCTGCAGTCGCCTCGCGTGCCGCCTTATCGGCTGCCTTGAGATAGACGTTCGCGGTCCAGGCGGCGGCCGAGGCGAGCGCCAGCATCGCCACCAGGAAGGCGATGGCCCATTGCAGGCGCTTGAAGTCGTCGCTCGTGAATTTCATTGCGTTCTCACAGCTGGCGCGCTATGCGCAGGCTGAACCGTGGAATCTCGACCGGTTGCGTGTCGCTGCGGTCGCCGGCGCTCTTGAGCGCCTTGTCCGATTCGATGTCGAAGGGGCGATCCGTGATCTTCACGTCCGTCTTCGCGTCGCGCAGGCGGGCGGCAAATCCCTCGACGAGCTCGAGTTGCGCGCGCTGGTCGGAGGCGAGGCCGATCGGTAGTTGCGCATCGACCTCGAGGATGGTCCACGGGGGCGTTGCCACCGCGGTTGCTGCGGCACCGGGCCGCGGACGGGGCTCCACGGCCTTTCCGGCAGGTGCGGCTTCGAGCTGGTCGGCAATGCGCCAGTTGAGTCGCGTCAGTTCAATGCGCGGCTGGGCGTTGAGCGCCTGACTCAGATGCACGAGCAGGGGTTCGATGCCCGGGATGCGCTGGCGCAGCGCATCGACACGCTTGGTCAGCGCGCGCAGGTTGTCCGGAGTCAGGCTGACCTTGGGCAGGCCCTCGAGGATGCCGTTGTACCGCTTGGTATCCTCGGCGGTGATGGCGCGCGTCGCTTCGATGCTCTCGTTCAACTCGTATACGTTGAGCGCGGTCTTTCCGGCGAACAGCAGCCCCGCGGCGAGGGCTACCCAGCCGGCGTTGGCCAGCGCGGTGCGCACCTGCCACAGCCGGAAGAAGCGGCGTTCGGTCGCGGCGGCAAATTGCTGGGACGGCGTGCGTGCCGCAAGGCAGTGAACCAGCAGCGCATCGGCATGGCTATCGGCGGGGCGGTCCTTGAACCCGAGTGATCGGCCGGCCCCGGCGATGTCGACGAACTCGAAGTGCAAGTCGGGACCGTTGACGCACATCGACTGGAGTTCGCCGATCTGCGCGCCGTGGGCGAGCACCACGGTACGCAATGCCGTGCCCCGCTGAACCTGGCGCTGCGCCACGAGATACTGGAATATCTTCGCCGAATCGGCGGCGCAGGTCCGGCCGATTTCCTCGATGCTGCGCGTGGCAAGTTGCGAAAGTCGGGAGAAGTGCAGTCTGCCCTTGTCGAAGAAGGTCTGGCGTACGCCACCCCGGGTGATGGTGACCAGCAGCAGGGGGCCTTCGTTCGCGGCGATCTTTCCGATGCTGCCGGCGGCGACCAGGGGGACCGAGAATACGCCGGCGAGAATCGCCTCCGCGTTCTTAAGCGTATCGAGCCACGGCGTAAAGGTTTCGATACGAGTCAGCGCGGCGAACAGGAACTTCTCGTCGCGGCGACCGTCGCGCGCGCGGCCGAGGGAAATCGCTACGGAAAGCGGTGTGTTGTAGTAGTACTGCCCCAGCCGGCGCTGCAACAGTGCGGTGCGGTCGGCCCCCTGCACGTAGGGCAGGTCTTCGAGCTGGAATCCCTCTTCGGTGACGTCGGCGAGGACATAGAACAGGCTGCTGCGATGCTTGCGCACGTAAGCGCCGAGCGACTCGAGGCCGACAGGTTCGGGACTGAATTCGCCCTCGTGGGTGACGTGGCCTCCATGCCAGTGGAAGGCATTCAGCGTCGGGCCGTCGAGGAGGAGGATGCGCTTGGCGGCCATCAGGTCTTCATCTTCGTGATGACATCGTATATGGGACCGAGCACGGCCATCATGATCCAGCCAAGCAGCAGGCCGATGGTAACCGTCATGACCGGCTCGATCATCGACTGGACCTTCTCGATCGACTCGCGTACGTCACGATTATAGAAGTAGCTCACGTTGGCCAGGGCGGCGTCCAGCGCCCCGGTGTTTTCGCCGACGCGCAGCATTCGCAGCACGAGCGGGGGGAACATGCCGACCGACTGGAAGGCCGCGGTGACATTCTGGCCTTCGCCGATCAGCTCGCCGACTTCACGCAGGCCGTCCTTGACCACCAGGTTGCCGACCACGTCCTCCGTGGCCTTGATGGAGTCGAGGATGGTGATGCCCGACGTATACATCATGGCGAACACCGAAGCGAAGCGCGAGAGGATGATCTTGCGCAGGATTTCACCGACGTAGGGGAGGCGCAACTTGATGTCGTCGAACCGGTAGCGGAAGGCCCTGCTGCTGTTCACCAGGAAGGCGACGATGCCGGCGGCGAGCAAGGGGATGCCGACCACGACGTACCAGTAGCTGACGAAGAAATCCGACGTGGCAATCAGGAAGCGTGTCTGCAAGGGCAGGGCCTGTCCGGTGCTCTTGATGAAACCGGCCATCTTGGGCACCAGGTAGATCATCATGAACAGGGTGATGGCGACCACCACCGTGCCGAGAAAGGCGGGATACATGATCAGCTTCTTGGTATGGGCCGCCAGCTCGTCCTGCCACTTCAGCGACTCGACCAGGTTGTTGAGGACCTGCGGCAGCGCACCCGTCTCCTCGCCGGCGCGGATCAGGCTGACCATGACCTCGTCGAATGTCTTCGGGTGCTCGGCCATGGCCTGCGACAGGCTCTTGCCGCCCTCGATGCTCTCGATCAGGCCGGCGATGACCTCGCGGAAGCGCGGGTTCTCCAGGCTGTCGCGCAGGTCGGTGAGACTCTCGATCAGGGAGACACCGGCGCGCGCAAGTTGTTCGAGGTGGAAGCAGAAGTTGATGAGCTCGGCACGCGTGATGCGGGCCTGGTTGAACATTCCGCCCTGCCTGACGGCATCGCCGTTGATGAAATCGAGGTCCATGCGCTTGAGGCGCATTTCGAGGTCGATCAGGTTGATGGCCTCGAGCCGGCCCATGACCGTCCGGCCCTGCACATTCATGGCTTTGTAGGCATAGAGGGCCATGGCGCGGTATCGTTTCGCGGCCGCGAAGGCCTTACATCCGTTCCGTCAGGTCGATGACGCGGCCGACTTCCTCGATCGACGTGGACCCATCCAGAACGCGGCGCAGGCCATCCTCGGCGAGGGCGCGGAAGCCCTTTTCCATGGCCATGGTGCGAATCTCCCGCTGCGTCGCACGGCGGGCGATCAGGTCGTCGAGGTCATTGTCGAGGCGCAGCATTTCCATGATGGCGATGCGGCCGCGATAACCCTGGTACTCGCAGTGGTCGCAGCCGGCCGCACGATACAGGACGGGGGGCGGCTGGCCGCCGCCGACACCCATCAGCTTGCATTCGTGGGCTTCCGCCGGGTAGGGTTTGCGGCAATGCGGGCACAGCCGGCGCACCAGGCGCTGGGCGATGATGCCGATGATGTTGCCGGCCATGATGTCCGGCAGCACGCCAATGTCGAGCAGGCGCGGAATGGCGCCGAGGGCGGAGTTGGTGTGCAGCGTGGAATACACCTGGTGGCCGGTCATCGCTGCGCGGAAGGCCATCTCGGCCGTGTCGGCGTCGCGGATTTCGCCGACGAGGATGATGTCCGGGTCCTGGCGCATCATCGAGCGGATGCCGTTGGCGAAATCGAGTTTGGCCGATTCCGCAACCGAGGTCTGGCGGATCATCGCCATCGGGTACTCGACCGGATCTTCGAGGGTCATGATGTTCACGCCCTCTTCATTGATGTGGTTGAGTACCGAGTAGAGCGTGGTCGTCTTGCCGCTGCCGGTGGGGCCGGTGACCAGGATGATGCCTTCCGGGCGCGCCACCATCAGTTTCATGAGGCCCATCTGGTGGTCGTCGAGGCCGAGGCGGTCGAGCGGCACGATGCCTTTTTGCCGGTCGAGGATGCGCAGGACGATGTTTTCGCCATGGATCGTCGGCTGCGAGGCAACGCGGAAGTCGACCGCGTGGCCGCTGATGTTGAGCGATATCCGCCCGTCCTGCGGCGCGCGCGTCTCGGCGATGTTCATGCCGCTCATGACCTTGATGCGCACCGCCATCGCGGCCCAGTACGATTTGTGCAATGCGCGGATCTGGCGCAGGATGCCGTCGATCCGGTAACGGATGCGCAGGAAGCTCGCCTCGGGCTCGAAGTGCACGTCCGAGGCGTCGCGCTTGACCGCATCGGTGAGCAGCGCGTCGACCAGGCGCACGACGGGCTGGCTGTATTCGTCGAGGGACGCCGAGAGGCTGCGATAGTCGATTTCGCCGGTTTCGATCTCGTGCAGGATGCCGTCGATCGAAAGCTCGTGACCGTAGTACTGGTCGATCGCGTGCGCGATTTCCGACTCGCCGGCGAGCAGCGTCTCGATGACCGGCTCGGGGTGGATCAGCGTGCGCAGCTTGTCGAGGGCGACGATGTCGTTCGGATCCGCCGTGGCGATGCGAAGGCGCTGGTCGGCCGCGGAATAGCTCAGGGGCAGGAACAGGTGGCGCTTGGCAAGGTCGCGCGGGACCAGCCGCAGCGCTTCCGGATCAACGATCGAATTGGCGAGGTCAACCGATTTCTGTCCGAGCGACTCGCCCAGCGCGTCGCGCAGCGTTGCCTCGGAGACGAAGCCCAGGGACACCAGCAGCTTGCCCACCGGCTGGTTGGACTTCATCTGCTCCAGCAGCGCAATGCGCAACTGGTCCTCGCTGATCACGCCCTGCGTGATCAGGATCTGGCCAATCGGGCGGCGGCTGACTGGTGAATTCATGTGTGCTTCGGATTATCCCGCATCTGCCCGTCGCGGCAAGCCGTGCCGCTGTCCGGACCCGCGATCAGGGTTGCAGCGTAGCAAGCCGTGCCGCCGCCTGCGCCGGGTCGAAGCCGGTGGGACGGGTCCGCGCGGCGGCGATGGCGAGGGTGTAGTACTGGGCCGCGAGCTTGTTCTGGCGCAGGTGTTCGAGGCTGATTGCGAGGTTGTACAGGATGTCCGGGTTTTCCGGATCGGCGCCATAGGCGCGGAAGTAGGCCTGCTGCGCGTCGCTCCAGCGACCCTGGGCGGCATACAGGTTGGCGAGCGCGAAATGCGGCGCGGCAAGGTCCGGTTGCGCGGCGGAAATGGATTTCAGCTTGCTTTCCGCAGCGCCGGGGTCGACACGTGAGCGGGCGCTGCTGATGAGGGCGGCGAGTGCAACGCTATCCTGAGGGTCTGCGTCGAGGATCTGCCGATAGAGCGATTCCGCATCGTCGGCGCGCCCCTGGCGGATCGCTACCGCGGCCAGGCCGTGCAGCGCGTCGGGGTTGCGGGGATCCGACTTGCGCGCCTTCTCGTACTCAGACAACGCCAGGTCGAGGTCCCCGCGCTGGAAGGCCTCGTAGCCACGCAGCAACGCCGGGTTGACCTTGAGCGGTGCGCGGGTGACGCGCACCGGGCCCTCGGGTTCCGCTGCCGTTGCCGGGGCGGGGCGACGCGTCGGCTCGGCTGCCGCGGTCCGAACCGGGGGAAGCTCCGGACGATCCTCGGCTGGCGCCGCGGCGGAGCGCGGTACTTGGCCGGGCAGAGC
>CAYTFA010000109.1:0-6545 GCA_964436755.1 uncultured Rhodocyclaceae bacterium
CGATCACGCCGAAATCGAGGATGGTCGAGCGCTGGCGCAGGAAGCCGAAGCTGTGCCGGTCGATCATGCGCACGCCGACGACGATCAGGATGCCCGCCAGTGCCGCCACGGGCACCCAGGAAATCAGCGAGCCGAGCACGAGGAAGGCCACCAGGGCGAACACGCCTTCGATGAATCCCGAATAGCGCGTCAGTGCGCCGCTCGACAGGTTGACCAGGGTGGCTCCCATGGTGCCCGCACCCGGCATGCCGCCGATCACCGCGGCGGCGACGTTGCCGAGGCCCTGGCCGATCAGCTCGCGATTCGAGTCGTGGCGGGTGCGCGTCAGCGCGTCGAGTACCACGCAGGTCTTCAGGGTGTCGATCGAGAGCAGCACGGCGAGCGTCAGCGCCGGCGTCACCAGCATCGCCAGCGCGTCGAGTCCGAGCCCGCCGACGCCGGTCCAGCGACCGAGCACCGCGTCGAGGAAGCTGCCGGATCCGCCCGCGCCGCCCGTTTCGCCCGTCCCACCCAAGGGGCCGATCACCAGCGGATTGCGCGGATCGAGTAGCGCCGGATCGAATGCGGCTGCGGTGAAGTAGGTGAGCATGCCCGCCAGCAGCGCGACGATGGCGGCCGGTACGCGCTGCGTGAGGCGCGGCGCGAAGAGCATGGCGAGGATGGTGACGACGCCGACGATGAGCGCCGGCCAGGCCCAGTGCGCCGGGTGGGTCAAGGCCTGGGCCAGCTTGGTGCCGGTCGGGGTGCCGAGGAACTTCGGCACCTGGCCGAAGATGATGTAAAGGCCGACGCCGGAAAGGTAGCCGCTGACCACCGGATAGGGCATGTACTTGATCAGCCGGCCGAGCCCGACCGTACCGAACAGCACCTGCAGGCCGCCGGCCGCGAGTCCTATCGCGGAAAGCAGGACGACAACGGCGGCCGGGTCGAGGCCCTGCTGCACGCTTTCGATGGCGAAGGCGGAGAGTACGGCGGCGGCCGGCGCGCAGGGGGCGGTGATCAGCCGGTTGGTGCCGCCCAGCGACGAGGCGACAAGGCCCAGCGCGGTGGCGCCGAGGATGCCCGCCAGCGCGCCGTAAGCGGCGTACGAGCCGCCCAGCGTCGCGTAGATGGTGACGCCGAAGGCGATGGCGGAGGGCAGGGCCACCAGCATCGCGGCGAGACCGCCCCACAGGTCGCCGGTCTCGGGTCTGGGCAGTTTCATCTCGATAGGGTGCAGCGAGTCGGAAATCCATTCTGACACAGGGGGCGCAGCCCCGGGTCGTCGGAAAGCTCTAATTTCGGCGCGCCAGGCCTTATGATTCGGCTTGTTTAAGGACGGATTGCCGCGCAACGACGAACGGCGACCGCGAACTACAACGGAGGAGGCACCGATGAAGCTGTTCCGCACCCTGGCGATGGGCGCCATGGCGCTGCTCGCCGGCCATGCGCTGGCGCAGGGCAAGACCAATCTTTCCATCAGCACCGGCGGTACCGGCGGCGTCTACTACCCGCTCGGCGGCGGCATGGCCAGCATCCTGACCAAGTTCGTGCCGAACTGGGCCGTGACGGCCGAGGTGACGGGCGCTTCGGTGGACAACATGAAGCTCATCAACGTCGGCAAGACCGACGTTGGTTTTTCGATGGTCGATACCGCGTGGGAAGCCTATGTCGGCATCGACAAGTTCAAGGACGTCAAGGTCCCGGCGCGCACGCTGATGGTGCTCTACCCCAACCGCACCCAGGTCGTCACCGTCGAGGGCGCGGGCATCAACACCATGCAGGATCTCAAGGGCAAGCGCATCTCGGTGGGCTCCCCGGGCAGCGGCACCGAGATCCTCGCCCTGCGCCTGCTCGAGGCCTACGGCCTGACCAATGACGTGAAGCGCGAGCGCCTCTCGGTCGCCGAGTCGGTCAATGCCATCAAGGACCGCAAGATCGACGCCTTCTTCTGGAGCGGCGGCCTGCCCACGGCGGCGATCACCGACCTTGCCGCGACGCCCGGCACCAAGATCAAGTTCCTCGACCATGCCGACGCCACCGAGGCGCTGAACAAGAAGTTCGGCCCGCTTTACGTGCGCGACCAGATTCCGGCCAAGACCTACCCCGGCCAGGACAAGGCGGCGCAGATCCTCTCCGTGTGGAACATCCTCGCCGTCAACGAGAAGATGCCCGAGTCGACCGCCTACACCATCGTCAAGACCCTGTTCGAGCACAAGCCCGACCTCGTCGCTACGCACAAGGAGGCGGAAAACATCATGCTCGAGAACCAGAACGCGGCGCATTCTCCGCTGCCCTTCCACCCGGGCGCGATCCGCTACTTCACGGAGAAGGGGCAGAAGTTCAAGTAGGCCCGGCAGCCTCGCGGCAGGAAGTGACATGAGCCAGGAGCAGACTCCGGTCGTCAGCGCGGAGCAGCTGAAAAAGGCCGAGGAGTACATCGAAGCCGAGGAAGGCGCCTCGAACCGCCTCTCGGGGGCGATGGGCATCTTCGTCACGTTCGTTGCCGTGGCGATGTCGCTGTTCCACCTTTACGCCGCCTATGACGTGGTGCCGACGCAAACCCTGCGGCCCGTGCACGTCGGTTTCATGCTGTTCCTCTCCTTCCTGCTCTTCCCGGTGGCGGCCCGCTTCCGCGACCGTGCGCGCTGGTGGGACTGGGCGGCGGCGCTGATCAGCGTCGGCATCGTCGCCTACATGCTGCTCGGCGGCGACGACTTTACCGACCGCGCCACCACGCCCAACCGCTGGGACATGGTGCTCGGCCTGGCGCTGATCGTGCTCGTGCTCGAGGCGACGCGGCGAACATCGGGCTGGGTCATGCCCGCGGTGGTGCTGGGCTTCATCGCCTATGCGCTGTTCGGGCCCCACCTGCCGGCGCCATGGACGCATCGCGGCTACGACCTCGAGCGCCTGGTCGGCCACATGTTCATGACCCTGGAAGGCATCTTCGGCACCGCCGTCGACGTTTCGGCGACGCTGATCATCCTGTTCACCATCTACGGTGCCCTGCTGCAGTACTCGGGAGCGGGGAAGTTTTTCATCGACTTCTCGTTTGCCGCGATGGGCAACAAGCCGGCTGGGGCCGGTCGCACCATCGTGCTCTCCTCCTTCCTGCTCGGCGGGCCGTCCGGCTCGGGGGTCGCCACCACCGTGACGCTGGGCGCCGTCGCCTACCCGATGCTGGCCAAGGCCGGCTACGGCAAGGACGAGGCCGGCGGACTGCTGGCTGCCGGCGGCCTCGGCGCCATCCTCTCGCCGCCGGTGCTGGGTGCGGCGGCCTTCCTCATCGCCGAGTTCCTCAAGATTTCCTACCTCGACGTGATCCTGATGGCGACGATCCCGACGGTGCTCTACTACCTCGGGCTGTTCATCATGGTCGAACTCGACGCGCGCAAGTTCGGCATGCCGGACGTTCCCATCGAGCACCGGCAGACGGTCTGGCAGCTGACCAAGGAGTTCGGCTTCCACTTCCTGTCCCTGGTTTCCATCATCGTCTTCATGGTGCTCGGCTTTTCGCCGATACTTTCCGTGTTCTGGGCCACGGTGGTGGCCTACGTCGTCAGCTTCTTCCACGCGAGTTGCGCGCTGCGCCCGCAGAAGCTGATCACGGCGCTGGAGGCCGGCTCGGTCGGCGTGCTCAACGTCGCCGCCACCTGCGCTGCGGCCGGACTCATCGTCGGCGTCGTCACCCTGACCGGACTCGGCCTCAAGTTCAGCGACATCGTGATTTCCTACGCCGGCAACAGCCTGCTGCTGACGGCGGTGATGACCTCGCTGGTGGTCTGGATCGTCGGCCTCGCCGTACCCGTCACCGCGAGTTACATCATCTGCGCGGTGATCGCGGCGCCGGCCCTGATCAAGCTTGGCGTGCCGGACTACGCGGCGCACATGTTCATCTTCTACTACGCCGTGCTGTCCGAGGTCTCGCCGCCCACCGCGCTGTCGCCCTTCGCGGCTGCGGCCATTACCGGCGGCGACCCCTATCGCACCACCCTGCAGTCGTGGAAGTACACGCTGCCGGCCTTCCTCGTACCCTTCATGTTCGTGCTCGACCCGGCCGGGCTGGGCATCCTGCTCAAGGGTAGCTGGCAGGACATCGTCGTCTCCAGCGTTACGGCGATGGTCGGCATCGGCGCGCTGGCTGGCGGCACCCAGGGCTGGTTCCTCGGTCGCACCAACACACTGGAACGCACCCTGCTGATCGCCGCCGGCCTGGCGCTGGTGTATCCGCATCCATTGGCGGACGTGGTGGGCATAGGCCTCATCGTCGCCGTTGCGCTGATGCAGAAGCTGCGGCGCTGAGTGCTTGCGGCGCACGCGACGGCGGCGGACAATCGCGTTTCCGAACCCGGCCGACCGCCATGAACCCGCCAGCCTACGCCGCCATCCTCTCCGCACCGACCTTCTCCATCGGCGTGCAGTGCAGCGCCGACGAGGTCACCGGCATCGACTACCTGCCACCCTGCGCCGAACTCGCACCGAAGACGCCGCTGGCGAAGGAGGCGGTGCGCCAGTTGCGCGCCTGGCTCAAGGACTCCGCCTTCGAATTCGGCCTGCCGCTGGCGCCGGCCGGCACGCACTACCAGCGCCGTGTCTGGGAACGGATCTGCGCGATTCCCGTCGGCCAGACCCGCAGCTACGGCGAGGTGGCGGCGGCGATCGGCAGCGGGCCGCGTGCCGTGGGCAACGCCTGCGGCTCGAATCCCTACCCGATCGTCGTGCCCTGCCACCGCGTGGTGGCGGCAAACCATGGTCTCGGCGGCTTTGCCCGCAATCGCGGCGGCTTCCTGCTCGAGGTCAAGAAGTGGTTGCTCGCGCATGAGCACGTCAGCCTCTGATGCGGCGCTGATCGACGAATTCATCGACGCCCTCTGGCTTGCCGACGGGCTGGCGAAGAACACGCTGGCGGCCTACCGCACCGACCTGAGCCTGTTCGCGGCCTGGCTCGGTGCGCGCGGCCAGTCGATCCCCGGCGCCGATGGGGCGGCGGTGAATGGCTACCTGGCTCACCTCAACGCGCGTCCGGGCGGCATCCGCGCCGCGAGCCAGCGCCGCCTGATGGCGACCCTGCGGCGCTGCTACCGCTGGCTGCTCGACCAGGGTCGGCTGCGCGCCGACCCCTTGCTCGACATCGACAAGCCGCGCGCCACGCCCCGGTTCCCGAAGACGCTGAGCGAAGCCCAGGTCGAGGATCTGCTCGGCGCGCCCGACGTGGAGACTCCGCTCGGCGAGCGCGACCGCGCCATGTTCGAACTTCTCTATGCGACGGGGCTGCGCGTTTCCGAGCTCGTCGGCCTGCGCCTGTTCGAACTGAGCCTCAACGACAACGTGGTGCGCGTCATGGGCAAGGGGTCCAAGGAGCGCCTGGTGCCGCTCGGCCAGGTCGCCGCCGACTGGCTGCGCCGCTACCTCGCCGGCGCGCGCACCGAGCTCCTCGGCGAACGCGTCTCCGATGCGCTCTTCGTTACCGCGCGTGGCGGGCCGATGACGCGGCAGATGTTCTGGACGCTGGTGAAGAAGTACGCGCGCACCGCCGGCATTCCCGCCGAGCGCATTTCGCCCCACGTGCTGCGCCATGCCTTCGCCACCCACCTGCTGAACCACGGCGCCGACCTGCGCGTGGTGCAGCTCCTGCTCGGCCATGCCGACATCTCGACCACGCAGGTGTATACCCACGTCGCCCGCGAGCGCCTCAAGCAGTTGCACCAGCAGCACCACCCGCGGGGCTAGCGGCGTTCGCAGCGAGTAGAATTGCTCCCATGAAACGCGAAACCGAAGCCCCGGAAACCCCGGCGACCAAGTTCCTGCACAAGCACGGCGTCGCCCATTCCAACCACCTCTACGAGTACGAGGAGCACGGCGGCACCCGCGTCTCGGCGCGCGAGCTCAACGTTGCCGAGCATGCCGTGGTGAAGACCTTGGTCATGGAGGACGACGGCGGCAACCCGCTGATCGTGCTCATGCACGGCGACCGCAAGGTGTCGACCAAGGATCTGGCGCGCCAGATCGGCGTCAAGAAGGTCAGCCCCTGCACGGCCGACGATGCGCTGCGCCACACCGGCTACATGGTCGGCGGCTGTTCGCCCTTCGGCACCAAGAAGGCGCTGCCAATCTGCCTGGAGAAGACCATCCTCGACCTGCCGCTGGTGTATATCAACGGCGGTCGGCGCGGCTACCTCGTCGGCGTGCATCCGCACGACATCCTGCGCGTGCTGCAGCCGAAGATCGTGGAGTGCGGCCGCAAGGACTGAGCGGGCCGCGCGGAGGAACCCGCGCTAACGGGAGCGCTCGATCTGCACGCCGACGCGGCGCACGCCCTTCATGATGCCCATCTTGGCGATGCTGATCTTCACCCAGGGCGCACCGAACTCGTCGAGCAGCAGCCCGATGACGAATTCGCCCAGGGTCTCCAGCAGGTTGAAATGACGCGTCGACAGTTCGCTGCGGATGCGGTCGATCACCGCGTCGTAGCGTATCGTCTTGTCGATGTCGTCGTCGCGCGCGGCCTCGTCCGGCACGCCGAAGGTGAGGCTGATCTCGAGCGTCTGCGGCGCCGCCTTCTC
>CAYTFA010000110.1:0-6543 GCA_964436755.1 uncultured Rhodocyclaceae bacterium
TGTCGCGCATCAAGAAGATCTCCGGCCCCAACCTCGCCCGCAACTGGGTGATGATTCCCGCCGTCACCTACCACGAGGATGCCGACATCACCGAGCTGGAAGCCCTGCGCGTACAACTCAACAAGGAAAACGAGAAGTCCGGCGTAAAGCTGACGATGCTCGCCTTCCTGATCAAGGCGGTGGTGGCTGCGCTGAAGAAGTATCCCGAACTGAACAGTTCGCTCGATGGCGACAACCTCGTTTACAAGAACTACTGGCACATCGGCTTTGCCGCCGATACGCCCAATGGACTCATGGTGCCGGTGTTGAAGAACGCCGACCAGAAAGGTGTCCTCGCCATCGCACAGGAGACGGCCGAGTTGTCGAAGAAGGCGCGCGACGGCAAGCTTGGCCCGGCTGAAATGCAGGGCGCCACGTTCACCATCTCCAGCCTCGGCGGCATCGGCGGGACGTATTTCTCGCCCATCGTCAATGCCCCCGAGGTAGCCATCCTCGGCGTCAACAAGTCGGTGACGAAGCCGGTGTGGGACGGCAAGGCCTTCGCGCCGCGCCTCGTGCTGCCGCTCTCGCTGTCGGCCGATCACCGCGTGATCGACGGCGCGCTGGCGACGCGCTTCAACGTCCACCTTGCCCAATTGCTGGGCGACATGCGCCGGAGCCTGCTGTGACCACTCTCACCGTAGTCAAGAAGGGCGACCGTGTCGCCATCGCCGCCGACGGCATGACCACCTTCGGCGACACGCGTCTGGCGCGCAGCTACAAGGGTGAGCACGACAAGATCCTCGACATCGATGGCTCCAAGGTTGCCATTTGCGGATCCTCGGCACACCACCTGGTGCTGCGCAGCGCCTTCGCCAAACTGGAGGAGATCCGCCTCGACTCGCGCATGGACGTCTATGAAACCTTTCGCCGCCTGCATCCGATACTCAAGGAGCACGCCTTCCTCAATCCCAAGGAGGACGAAGACGACCCCTACGAGAGCTCGCAAATCCAGGCGCTGATCGCCAACGCCTCGGGCATCTATGGCGTGTACTCCTATCGCGAGGTGTTCGAGTTCGACCGCTTCTGGGCCGCCGGCTCCGGGCGCAGCTTCGCCCTCGGCGCCATGCACGCGCTCTACGACAGCCCGCTCGCCGCAGCCGAGATCGCCCGCGCCGGCGTCGCTGCCGGCATCGAGTTCGACACGGGTTCGGGCGGCCCTGTCGTCGTGCACGAGTTCGTCCTCGAGGGGCGGCAGGCATGAGCGCCGCGATCGAGATCAAGGTTCCCGACATCGGCGACTTCAAGGACGTGCCGGTGATCGAGGTGCTGGTCCGTCCGGGCGATGTGGTGAATGCGGAAGATCCGCTGGTGACGCTGGAGTCGGACAAGGCGACGATGGACGTGCCGTCGCCGGTCGCCGGCACCGTGACCGAGGTGCGCCTCAAGGTGGGCGACAAGGTTTCCGAGGGGACGGTCGTCGCCCTCGTCAGCGCCGGTGTTGCAGCTGCCGCTCCGGCCGCGGCCCCCGTGCCAGCCGCTACCGCCGCAGCAACGACCGCACCTCCGGCCGCGGCACCCGTCGCCGCACGCTTTTCCGGCAAGGCGGACATGGAGGCCGCGATGCTGGTGCTCGGCGCGGGGCCCGGCGGCTACTCGGCGGCCTTTCGCAGCGCGGATCTCGGCATGAAGACGGTGCTGGTCGAACGCTATGCCACGCTCGGCGGTGTCTGCCTCAACGTCGGCTGCATCCCGTCCAAGGCGCTGCTGCATGTTGCGGCGGTGATCGAGGAGGCGGGACATGCCGCGGCCGCCGGGGTCACGTTCGCGCCCCCCCGGGTCGACATCGACGTCCTGCGCAAACACAAGGAAAAGGTCGTCGGCAAGCTGACGACGGGCCTCGCCGGTATGGCCAAGGCACGCAAGGTGGAGGTCGTGCGCGGCTACGGCCACTTCCTCGATGCCCACCACATCGAAGTCGAGGAGATCGAGGGAACGGCGCAGGCCAAGACCGGGGGAAAGAAGGTCATCCGTGCGTCATCGCCGCAGTATCGGCTTCAGTACACCTGCCTTTCATTCCCCGCGACCCGCGCATTGTCGATTCCACCGGCGCACTGGAACTGCGCCAGGTGCCGGAGAAGATGCTTGTCATCGGCGGCGGCATCATCGGCCTCGAAATGGCGACGGTCTATTCCACGCTCGGCGCGAAGGTCGATGTCGTTGAAATGCTCGACGGCCTGATGCAGGGACCGGACCGCGACGCCGTCAAGGTCTGGGAGAAACAGAACGCACCTCGCTTCGACCGGATCATGCTGAAGACGAAGACCACGGCGGTCCAGGCCAGGGACGACGGCTTGTGGGTGAGCTTCGAGGGAGAGAAGGCCCCGGATGGGCCACAGCGGTATGACTTGATCCTGCAAGCCGCGGGCCGCAGCCCGAACGGGCGCAAGATCGGCGCCGACAAGGCCGGTGTCGCGGTCGACGCGCGCGGCTTCATCCCGGTCGACACCCAGATGCGCACCAATGTGCCGCACATCTACGCCATCGGCGACATCGTCGGCAATCCGATGCTGGCGCACAAGGCGGTACACGAAGCCCACGTTGCCACCGAGGCGGCGGCGGGGCAGAAGGCGCACTTCGACGCACGGGTGATCCCCGGCGTGGCGTACACCCATCCGGAGGTGGCCTGGGTCGGCGTCGGCGAGGACGAGGCGAAGAAGGCGGGGCGCAAGGTCGACGTCGCGAAGTTTCCGTGGGCAGCCTCCGGACGCGCCATCGCCAATGGTGCCGAATATGGGTTTACCAAGCTGGTATTCGACGCCGAAACGCATCACATCGTCGGCGGCACCATCGTCGGCCCCGGTGCGGGTGACATGATCGGCGAGGTCGCGCTGGCGATCGAGATGGGCGCCGACGCGGTCGACATCGGCAAGACCATCCATCCCCACCCGACGCTTGGCGAGTCGATCGGCATGGCCGCCGAAGTCGCGCACGGCACCTGCACCGACCTGCCGCCGCAGCGCAAGCGCTAGAATCCGCTCCGACCCTTTCGGAGCAAACCATGACGCAGGACGAACTCAAGCAGGCAGTTGCGCGCGCGGCGCGCGACTATGTGGCCGACCGACTCCCCGCGGGCGCGATCCTCGGCGTCGGCACCGGTTCCACGGCCAACTTCTTCATCGACGAGATCGCCGCGATCAAGGGCCGTCTGGGTGGCACCGTGGCGAGTTCCGAGGCCACCGCCCGGCGCCTCCAGGGCCACGGCATCCGCGTGCTCGATCTCAACGACGTGGAGGCCATGGGCATCTATGTCGATGGCGCCGACGAGATCGACCCCGGCATGGCGATGATCAAGGGTGGCGGCGGCGCGCTCACGCGCGAGAAGATCGTCGCCGCCGTGGCCGAAACCTTCGTCTGCATCTGCGACGCCTCGAAGCGCGTGCCGGTGATGGGTCGGTTTCCGCTTCCGGTGGAGGTGATCCCCATGGCGCGTGCCCACGTTTCCCGCCAGCTGGCGGCCCTGGGCGGCACGCCGAAGCTGCGCGAGGGCTTCGTCACCGACAACGGCAACCTGATCCTCGACGTGCACGGGCTTTCGATCAAGGATCCGACCGGACTCGAGGAGCGCATCAACCAGATCGTCGGCGTGGTGACCAACGGGCTGTTCGCACTGCGCGGCGCCGACGTGCTGCTGCTGGCGGCGCACGACGGCGTGCAAACCTTCCGCCGCTGAAACAAAACCGTCACATGGCTGCTCTATAGTCCGCGCATTCCACAGCGGACCGGCCATGAACCAGGAACACATCAGCAAGCAGTTCGACAGCGACCTCGAAGGCCTGCGCACACGCGTGCTGGCCATGGGTGGCCTCGTCGAGCAGCAGCTTGCGCAGGCCATGGACGGCCTCGAAAGCGGCAACCTCGAGCTCATCGACCGCGTCATCGCCGGCGACCGCCTGGTCAATCGCCATGAGGTCGAACTCGACGAAGCCTGCAACAACGTCATCGCGCGCCGCCAGCCTGCCGCCGTCGACCTGCGGATGATCATGACCGTGGTGAAGACCATCACCGACCTCGAGCGCATCGGCGACGAGGCGAAGAAGATCGCCAAGATGGCGCGCGACCTGCACCGCGACGACACCCGCGTCGTGCCGCGCGTGAACCTGCGTCCGGCGGCGAACATTGCAGTGGCGATGCTGCGCCGCGCGCTGGATGCGTTCGCCCGCCTCGACGCCAATGCGTCCGCGGAAGTGGTGCGTCAGGATCGCGAGGTGGATGCCGGCTTCAAGGCCGCCATGCGCCAGCTGATCACCTTCATGATGGAGGATCCGCGCACGATCTCGAGTTCGCTCGACCTGCTGTTCGTGGCCCGCTCCATCGAGCGCATCGGCGACCACGCCAAGAACATCTCGGAATACGTGGTCTACCTGGTCAAGGGGCGCGACGTCCGCCACATCGGGCTGGACGCCATCGAGCAGGAAATCGCGCGCTAGCCGCCCGGGTCAGCGCGGCGGCACGAAACCGCTGACCTGGTCGGCACCCTCGCCGAAGAAATGCTTGGTCACCTGCTCCGCCAGGTACTTGCGGTGCTGCGGATCGGCGAGGCTGAGGCGGTTCTCGTTGATGATCATGGTCTGCAGGCGGATCCACTGCTGCCAGGCTTCCTTGGAGACGTTCTCCCAGAGCTTCTTGCCCAGTTCGCCGGGCATGGGCGGAAACTCGAGGCCTTCCGCCTCGCGCCCGAGCTTTACGCAATTAACCATGCGAGCCACGTTGCTTCCTTTCGCGACGAAGAGTTGAGCCGCGCAGTTTACCGCTAGAGCGGCTTGACGAACACCTTCGAGCGCCGCTGCAGGTTGTAGAGTTCCCGCCGCGCCTTGGGCAGGGCATCGATACCGGATTCGGAGAACCCGCGCTCGATGAACCAGTGGGCTGTGCGCGTGGTGAGGACGAACAGGCGCTTGAGCTTGAGCTTCCTGGCCCGTGCCTCGACGTGGCTGCGCAACTGGTCGCCGTAACCCATTTCACGATACTCCGGCATCACGGCCAGGCAGGCGAGCTCCGCCGACTTCTCGGAGGAGAACGGATACAAGGCGGCACAGCCCACCACCACGCCGTCGTGCTCGAGCACGGAAAAGCGGGTGACCTCCATCTCGATACGCTCGCGTCCGCGCTTGACCAGCGTACCGTCCGCCTCCAGCGGCGCGATCAGGGCGAGAATGGACCCGACGTCGCCATGGGTCGCCTCGCGCAGGCGCGCCAAGGGGGCGCGGGTCATCACCGTGCCGACGCCGTCGCGCGTGAAGAATTCCATGAGCATGGCGCCATCGCGCATTCGGTCGAGGAAATGCACGCGACCGACGCCGCCGAGGCAGGCCCGGACGGATCCCGGCAGCACGCGCGCAAGTTCCGGCGACTGCTTCGCCTTCCTGGCCAGGAGCGAATCGGCTTCGTCGGCAGTGATGGCGTCGATCAGCTTGCCCTTCTTGTCCACGAGGCCCGGCGCGTCGCAGAGGAAGATCAGCTTGTCCGCCTTGATCGCCACGGCCACGGCCTCGGCGACTTCCTCCCACGCCAGGTTGAATATCTCGCCGGAAGGCGAAGCCGCCACGGGCGTCACCAGAACCACGTTCTCCTGCGCAAGGTCCGCCTGGATTTCCTCGGCAATCACGTTGCGCACGGCTCCCGTGTACTGGAAGTCGACGCCATCCACGACGCCCACCGGCTTCGCGGAAATGAAGTTGCCGCCCGTGACCCGAAGGAATCCGCCCGCCAGCGGGGTGTTTGGCAGCCCCTGAGACAGCATGGCCTCGATTTCGATACGGGTCACGCCCATGGCGCGCTTGACGCACTCCAGCGCCTCGCCGTCGGTGACGCGCAGTCCCTTGTGGAAGCGGGGTTCGAGGCCGCGCGACCGCATTTCCGCATCGATCTGGGGGCGTGCGCCGTGCACCAGCACCAGGCGGATGCCCATGCTGTCAAGCAGGGCCACGTCATGGATCAGCGCCTGCGCCGCAGCGTCCTGCAGCACCTCGCCGCCGAAGGCGATGACGAAGGTGCGGCCGCGGAAGGCGTGGATGTAGGGCGCCGCCTGGCGCACCCAGGCCACCAGGCGGGCATCGGTTTCGGGCTGGCTTTCGCGGGTCTCCAAGGTCATTTCGTGGGTTTGCCTTTGCTGGGTTGGGATGGTGCGGAGCGTCTTGCGGGCTTGGGTGTGGCCTTGACCGGCGCAACCTTCACGGACGCAACCGGAGGCGTCTTAGCGGTGGTTGGCTTGGCCGGGGCGGCTGGCTTGGCTGCTTTCGCGGCCTTCTTGTCCTTCTTTTCCTTAGCGGGCTTTTCCGGCTTGGCGTGCGGGATCGGCTTGCCCTCGAGTTCGGCTTCCAGCCGTTCGCAAATGGTGCGCAGTACTTTCACCCTGGCATAGCCCTTGTCATTGGCCTCGACCAGGGTCCACGGCGCAATGCCCGTGCTGGTGCGGTCGACCATGTCGCAGATGGCTTCCTGATAGGCATCCGATTTTTCACGGTTGCGCCAGTCTTCCTCGGTGATCTTGAAGCGCTTGAA
>CAYTFA010000111.1:0-6531 GCA_964436755.1 uncultured Rhodocyclaceae bacterium
CCAGGTTCAGGTTGGTCGGCACCACCAGGTTGCGGATGAATTCGCTGTACTTCTGCACCTTGATCGGCCCCACCGACACCTCGGTGTTGCGGTGCATGTAGCTGAACATGCCGATGCGCAGGTAGCGCGCGAAGCGTTCGTTGATCAGCTCCAGGGTAGGCATGCGACCGCGTACGATGCGCTCCTGGCGGCCGAGGTCGTAGCGCTTTACCGCCTGCTCGTCGGTCTCCTGCGGCGCCTCGTCGGTCTCGCCGGTGACGCCCTTGAGCAGGGCGTCTACCTCTTCCTGGGAGAGAAAGTCCTGGGCCATTCGCTCGCTACTGGATGATGAACGAGGTAAACAGCACGGCCTGCACCGGTGCATCGGGGGCGGCGACGTCACCCGGTTCCTTCGGCTCGACCTTGTCCTTGCCCTTCTTGGGCACCGGCGGTTCGATGACGTTGTTCACCACCTCCCGGATCTCGTTGGAAAGCTTCTGCACGCCCTGTGCGGTAGCGAGATCCGATGCCTTCTTGCTGAGAAGGATCAGCATGATGCGGTGCTTCAGTTCGGGATCGTATTGCTTGAGCTGCTCGAGGACGCCAGCGTCGAGTACGCGCAGCTGGACTTCCGCCTGCAGGTAGGCTTCCTGCTGTTCGGTTTGCAGCTTGACCGTGAAGGCCTTGTCGAACTTGTGGAAGGCCGGCGCTCCATGGTCACCCTTCTTGTCCTTCTTTTTCGCCTTGGCTTCCTTGGCCGGCGGTTCATCGCCTTCCTCGCCTTCTTCGGCGGGCTTCTTCTTCATCAGCAGGAAGGCGGCACCGCCGCCGGCGAGCACCAGTACCAGGACGCCGATGACGATGAACAGGATCAGCTTGCCTTTCGGCTTAGCCGGCGGGGCTTCTGCTTCCGTTTCCGTCTTCTTGGCTTCTGCCATCCTTCCTCTCCCTGATTCAAATACTGGCGCAAAGATGCACTGCGTCAGCTAACGGCAGCGGCGCGCGGGAACTGTAACCGCGCACCGGGTGCATCAAGCGAAAACGTCTATCATGCCACGGCCTGCTGCCGCGGCGGCGCTACGGCCGGGCAGGGGTGCCGGAGGCGGCGTCAGCGTGGCGCGGTCGTCCCGGGCCAGTTCGCGGCGTTCCTCGAACACCGAACGCCCCGGAGTTTCCGACCCCACATGGGTTTGGCCGAGCGTGACGCCGGCGTCCGCCAGCACCTCGCGCAGGCGGTCCATCGACGCTTCGAGCGCTTCGCGCACCGCGGGGTTGGGTGAGGCGAACACTGCCGACGCCTTGTCGCCGCTAACGCTCAGCGATACCTCGACGCGGCCGAGGTCCGGCGGGTTCAGCACCAGGTCGGCGCGGTGCGCATCGTTGCCGACCATCCAGGTCAGACGCTGGCCGACCTCATCGTGCCAGCCGGCCTGGCCCACCGGCGTGTCGACGCGCAGGGAAGCCGCATGCGGGGTTCCGGCACTGCCCGTGACTACCGGCGCGGCGGGCATGGCAACGGCGCGGTCCATCAGTGCGCGAAAATCGTCTGCCGGCAATTCGGCCTGGGCCGAGGCTTTCTGCGCCGGCGCGTCGGCAGTTATTGCCGCTTCGGGCACGATCTTGCCGGGCTGTGCCGGCCCGGCGTCGATGCGCCCGGGCGCAGCCGCATCGCCGCCCCTGGCGCGCGATTCGGGTTCGACCGGGGCCGTGGCTGCGGTCGCTGCAGGGTGCGCCATGGGCACGACGGCAACCGGTGCCGCAAGGATGGTTTCTGCGGAGGTCAGGGTCACCGCCGGCGTTGCGGCAGCGGGATCTTCGCTTGTAGTAGCGGTCCGGGCGGGGGCGGGGCCTGCCGTCGGCGCGATCCCGGCCAGGGTGGCCGGATCGATGCCGAGCAGAGACAAAATGGCCGATAAATCAACGGGAACCGAGTTCTCGTCGGCAGCAGCCTGCTGTGCCGGGGCAGCCGGACTTGCGCTGCCGTCGGCGGATGCCCGGCCGCCTTCGATGTGTGACTTCAGGGTGGCGGCAAATGGCGTCGGCGTACCACCGTCGGCGCTCGTGGTAGCGCCCTCGGTGCCGCGGACGGCACCGTCGCCTGCAGCGAGGGCGCTGGCGCCGCTGCCGGCGCCGGGCAGCGCGGTTGGAGTCGGTGTGACAGAGATTTCCGGCATGGGGCTTCCCTCGATGTACTGGGCGGGTCTGCCCTAGTAATGCAAGGGGTGTGCCAGCCGGCTATTCCTTGTCTTTTCCCTCGTGCAGGCGCGCGGCGTGCTCGTCGGTGGCCTTCTGCTCCTGGCGCTGGTCGTGATAGGCGACGCGGGCCCTGTGCCGGTCCGACAGCGTGTCGAATGCCTTCACGCGGCCGTGTTTGTCGGCCCAGTCGCGCTGGCCGGCGGCCGTCTGGCGTCGGGAGTGGGCCATTGCCGCCTCGGCCTGGGCGATGGCCTCGTCGAGCCGGGCGAGGAAGCGCGTGTAGTTCTGCCATTCTCCCGGGCGCAGACCTGTTTGCGCCGCGGCGAGGAAACGCACCCGGTATTCCTCGCGGTATTCGATCAGCATGGCGTGGCGTCGCGAGGCTTCCGCTTCGCCGGCGATGAGCTCGCCGAGCCGGCGCCCCGCCTCGTCGAGGTGCAGTTGCGAGAGTTCGAGCAGGGACTGGAGCGGGAAGGCGCGTTTCATGGTCGGAGCAGCGTCGAAGCGGCGCCTATCTTATGCCGCGAACGCCGTGGCGGCTAGCCGTCCGGGAAGAGTTCGGCGAGGCGGCGCGCCGAGGAGCCGTAATCGGCGCGCTCGCCTATGCCCTGCTGGAGAAAGCCCTCGAGTCGCGGATACATGGCGATGGCGCGGTCGAGCAGGGGATCCGAGCCCGCGGCGTAGGCGCCGACGGCCAGCAGGTCGCGGGCGCGCTGATGGCGCGAGTAGAGCTGCTTGAACCGGCGCACGCGCTCGAGCTGGCCGGCGTCGATCAGGTTGGTCATGACGCGCGAAATCGACTGCTCGATGTCGATGGCGGGGTAGTGTCCGCTGTCGGCGAGCAGGCGGTTGAGAACGATGTGGCCGTCGAGGATCGCGCGAGCCGCATCGGCGATGGGGTCCTGCTGGTCGTCGCCCTCGGCGAGCACCGTGTAGAAGGCGGTCACCGAGCCGCCGCCGGCCGGGCCGTTGCCGGCGCGCTCGATGAGTTGCGGCAGGCGCGCGAATACCGACGGCGGATAGCCACGCGTCACCGGCGGCTCGCCGATGGCGAGCGCGATCTCGCGCTGCGCCATGGCGTAGCGGGTCAGCGAATCCATGATCAGCAATACGTGCCGTCCCTGGTCGCGGAAGTGCTCGGCGATCGACGTGGCGTAGGAGGCGCCCTGCAGGCGCATCAGCGGGCTGACGTCGGCCGGGGCGGCCACGACGACGGAGCGCGCGCGCCCTTCCTCGCCCAGGTTGAGTTCGATGAATTCCTTGACCTCGCGGCCCCGTTCGCCGATCAGGCCGACGACGATCACGTCCGCCGCCGTGTAGCGCGCCATCATGCCCAGCAGCACGCTCTTGCCGACACCCGATCCCGAGAACAGCCCCAGGCGCTGTCCGCGGCCGACGGTCAGCAGCGCATTGATGGCGCGGATGCCGACGTCCATCGAATGACGGATCGGTTCGCGCAGCAGCGGATTGAACGGGCGACTGGCCAGCGAGCGAACCTCCTTGCCGTCGAGCGGGCCGAGCCCGTCCAGCGGACGGCCGTTGCCATCGACGACGCGACCCAGCAGATGGTCGCCCACCGGCAGGTGCTTGGCCCGGTCCGGTGCGCGCCGCGCCGGCATGGCTTCGCGTCCGGGGCTGGGCGCCGTCGGCGGCGATTCCATCGGAATCACCAGCGCACCGGGTGAGAGGCCATACACGTCCTCGGCCGGCATCATGAACAGGCGGTCGCCGGCGAAGCCGACGACTTCGGCTTCGACCGTGCCATTGCCCGGAATCTGGATCAGGCAGCCCGAACCGAGCGGCAGCTTGAGGCCGGTAGCTTCCATGACCAGGCCGTTGATGCGGGTCAGGCGTCCGGCGACGACCCACGGACGCACGTCGTCGATGCGTTCGCGACATCCGCCGAGGAAGCGCGCCAGCTCGCCGGCGTTCATTTTTCGCCGGCGTCGACCCAGGGCGCGGCCTGGCCCAGGGCATCGACGATGCGGCGCCAGCGTGCCGCCAGCGTGGCGTCGATGTGACTGCCTCCCGCCTCGACGACGACATCGCCGCGCGCGAGCTTGGCGTCCTCGTGGATGCGATGCCCGGCATGGGTGAGCTGGTCGCCGGCACGCAGGCGCACCAGCGAGGCATCCTCTGGGTTGAGGCGGATGGATGCATGCTGCAGCGGGAACTGCTCGAGCGCCTCGCGAACCACGCCAAGGATGACCTCGGGGCGAGCGGCGATAACCTGACGCACGAGCTGGCGGGCGACTTCCAGGCTGAGCGCCAGGAGGTCGGCGGCAACGGCCTCGTTGAGTTCGGCAATGCAGGCCTCCAGCGCGTCGGCCGTGCGTGCCAGGCGCTGCGCCTCTTCGCGGCCCATCGCTTCGGCCTCGGCGCGGCCGGCAGCGAGGCCCTGCGCGAGCCCCTCCGCATGTCCGGCGGCATAGCCTTCCTGGCGTCCCTCGTGCGCAGCCTGTTCGCGCAGGCGCTGCAACTCCTCGGTGTCCGCCGGCGGTTCAGCGTGGCCGGCACTGCCGGCGTTCGGGTCGAAGCTTGCCAGTTCCCAGCGCTCCCAGGCGGTGAGCGTCGACTTGGGGTGCTCGCGGACGGTCATCGGACGTGCGTTTCAGCAGGGATCAGACGAAAGCATCGCCTTCGCCTGCGCCGCCGAGCTGGATCTGCCCTTCGTCGGCGAGGCGGCGGGCGATCTTGAGGATTTCCTTCTGCTCGGCCTCGACTTCGGACAGCCGCACCGGGCCCTTGGATTCGAGGTCCTCCCTGAGCATTTCGGCGGCCCGCTGCGACATGTTCTTGAACACCTTGTCGCGCAGTTCCTGCGAGGCGCCCTTGAGGGCGATGATCAGCGAATCGGACTGCACTTCGCGCAGCAGCAGCTGGATGCCGCGGTCGTCGATGTCCATCAGGTTCTCGAAGACGAACATCTCGTCGAGGATCTTCTGCGCCAGCTCCGGGTCGTACTCGCGAACGTTGTCGACAATCGCGGTTTCCACCTGCTGGCCGACGAAATTGAGGATCTCGGCGGCGTGGCGTATGCCGCCCATGGCGGTCTTCTTGCGGCTCGACGCGGCACCGGCAAGCACGCGCCCCATCGCGTCGTTGAGCTCGGTCAGCGCCGCCGGCTGCACGCCGTCCAGCGTCGCGATGCGCAGTACCACGTCGTTGCGCAGCCGCTCGGTGAAGTGCTTGAGCACCTCTCCTGCCTGGTCGAACTCGAGATGGACGAGAATGGTGGCGATGATCTGCGGATGTTCGTTGCGGATGAGGTCGGCCACCGTCGGCGCGTCCATCCACTTCAGGCCTTCGATGCCTGCGGTGTCGCTGCCCGACATGATGCGGCTGATGAGGCTGGCGGCCCGATCGTCGCCGAGCGCCTTGTTGAGCATCGACTTGATCGCTTCGTTGTCGACGGCGACCGGCGTACCCTTGGCGGCCTGCGTGGAAAACTCGTCGATCACCGCCTCGACGCGCTCGCGCGGCACCTGCTTGAGCGCGGCCATGGCATGACCGAGCTTCTGCACCTCCTTGGGGCCGAGGTTCTTGAGCACTTCGGCGGCCTCGTCCTGGCCGAGCGACAGCAGCAGGATCGCGGCCTTCTCGACGCCTTCACCGCCCGGCATCGCCGCCATCGACCCAGTCCTTGATCATGTTGGCCACCGCCTTCGGGTCCTTGCGCGCGAGTTCGCGTGCCTCGGCGAGCTTGTCGTCGTGGCCGCGGGCGCGGTGCATCATGCCGTCGGCACCGACCTCGAAGGCTTCACGTCGCGGCGGCGGCGCCTCCATCAGCTGCTGGACGACGGGTCGCAGCAGGCGGGTCCACAGCCAGAAGAGGGCGCCACCGATGATCAGGTAGCGCGCGATCTCCTTCAGCACCGACATCAGCTCCGCGTTGGCCCACAAGGGGGCATCGGCCACGGCTTCCTTCTCCACGGGGGTGAAGGGCGCATTGGCGACGCTCAGCGTATCCCCGCGTTCCTTGCTGAAGCCCATCGCTTCGCGTGCGAGGTTGGTGATCTGCTCGATCTCCGCCGGCGTCAGCGGCGAGGGCTTGGGCTTGGCCGGATCCTTGCGGTGGTTCACGACGACGGCGACGGAGAGCCGCCGTACCGATCCCGGGACACCCTTGGTGTGGCGGATCGTCTTGTCCACCTCGTAATTGATCGTGGCATTGCGCGTCACGCCGGCACCGACTCCGCCACCGGCCGCACCCGCCGTACCGCCGGCAGCGGCGCCTGCCGCGCCCTGGGTCAATGGCGCGATCGCCGGTACCGGGGGCTGGTTGGAGAGCGCGCCGGGGATGCCGGCCGCGGTGGCGGACGACGCGGCACCGCCGCCGACTTCGGCCGTCTGCTG
>CAYTFA010000112.1:0-6470 GCA_964436755.1 uncultured Rhodocyclaceae bacterium
ATGCCGCCACACATACGCCACGCAAGCTGAGCGGCCGAGATGTGGCAACCCTTCAAGCGATAAAGCAGCTGAGGGATGAAGGGTACGATGTGGACGCCATCCTATACCGCTTGCAACAAGTACCCGACAGCGATTTACGCCAACCCCACATAGACGCCACAGAAACGCCACAACAGCCGACAATGGGCAATCCTACGCTGTTGCCCGCTCCCGTCGATTCTGGTACCGCCACGGCCGTGCAAATCGCATCCGAGCGATTGTCGCAGCTTGACGCCAGGTTGTCACGGTTGGAACGTCAACGCTCCATTGTGGCGGCCGCCATCGTGGGAGCGGTTGCCGGCGCTTTGTTGGTGGCGCTCGGCATCTTCATCGCTTCCATGCTGCTACGCTGAGCAACCCACCGGCAATAATGGAGAACGTTGTAACACGCTCCATTATGCCGCCGGCCGCCATTTTGAGTGACGCCAGCATAACGCCAACCCAACCGGAAATAGCGCAATTAAATGATTGTTTTATTGCACTATCGCCCAAAAGAAAAGCGCCGGTGGCTACCATTGCCGGCGCTCTCTTTGCATCAGCACGGATGGCTGTTGCGTGCTATGGACAACCGGCAAGGGCTAGACTGTGCCGGCGGATGCCTCATGTATGGGGTTATGCTGAGCAATCATCACGCATGGGGTTATGGGGTTATCCCACATCCCGCCATGTCATGAGGTTATGCCTTACAGCAACATATCGTCAAGCGAATTAACCCGCCGCTGCTGAAGCTCGAGCCGAGCGATTGCCGCCGGCGTGGTGGGCAATTCTCCCACGTTGCCGGCATCCACTTGCAAGTGTACCCGCAAGATTGACAGTGCGGCCGATAACCGCATCTTGTCATCCGCTGAGTTGCGCATGATATCCGTTATCACGGCAACGGCATCGCCAGCGGCCGAGCGGATATCCGCAATCGTGGCGGTTGTGGCGTCCCGCAACAACTGATTGACAGCGGCCGCAAACGTGGGAGAATTGCGCCAGCGTGATACAGTCTCTTGCGTGATGCCAAGCTCGGCCGCAACTTCCACACCACGCTTGCCGGATGCCAACAGCATCACCGCTTGCCGCTGTTGCTCAGTCAACGCTTCATCCGTCAATGCATCCGCTTCCACGTCCAACGTCAACGCAGCGTAAAGCGCCGGCAATCTTGCGTTATCTTGCGCTATCTTGACTCTACCCATTTTCCATCCCCCACGGCCGCCGGCGGATGTGGGGCGACTGGCGAAAGCTCCCACACCCGCCGGCGGCATCCGCTACACTGGCGATACTTCCATGCTGGCGATTGCTTCATCCGTTGCGGCCGCATTGCTGATCGATGCATAGCGGGACAACGCTTCCGTCTCAATTGCTGCGATGATTGCCCGCCACGCTGCAAGCAAGCCAGGTTGCGATGCTTCCGGCAATCCCCGACCGGCATCACGCCCGGCCGCCAAATCCAACTCAGCCGCCGGCGCTCCCATCTCCAACGCTTTCACGGCCGCATCGATGGCGTTTGCAAATTCACGCTCCGGCACATTGCCCCGTCCCGTCAATCCGAGATGGACGCCACGCCAAGCCAACTCCAACCAGTAGCTTGGCCGTTCTTCCGCAATCTGCATCGATGCCCGCCGGCGCTGTTGTGCCGGGTCCCCGCCCCAAGTCGTGTAATCAGTCTGCATCTTCAATCCCCAAAGGTAAGTACTCGGCCGCCACACCCAGTCGTGATGCAATCGCCCGCCGGCGCTCCAACCGTTGCATCTCGGCAAGTTGCTCAGTCGTCACACCCGCCCATGCTGGCGAAACTCCGAGCGCCGACAACCGCTCAGCCGACAACCCATCAAACGGCGATGCATCCCCGGCCGCCACGTATCCGCCACGCTTGGGACCGCTCAAATCCACCTTTGCCAACTCCGATTCAACCCATGATTCGCTCATCGCCATTTTGCCCTCTTGCCCAACTTTCGCCAGTTGCGGCGCTCGGCATCGGCATCGCCGCCAAACGGTACCCACTCAGTAACGAACGTTTCGGCATCGGCATCGCCCCGGCCGGCGTCCCGCTTGGCCCTGTCCACCACGCCAGCAAGCAACCGACACACGCCATCCAAATCGAGTAATTCAACGCTTACCGTCATCGCTTCATCTCCATTGCTATACTGTGCGGCACACAGTAACTATGAAAATTATAGCACAGATTTGCGCCATCCGTGCCGGTGGATTTCACCCCGCCGGCACATATTCACCTATTGCATCGACGTTACCGGAGACTATGCCCACGTCACGCTCGAATAGCAGTTGGAGCAATTCATACAGTGGTTTGTACACTCGGATGGAAGGCAACTTCCACCGCTTGTCTACTGGGATACCGGCAATCGCCCGCATAAGGCCGAGCAATCGCCCCTGCGAGAATGTGTCAATGACAAATTTCACCACGCCAGAGAATGGCAATTCTGAGCGGTTGAACCATCCCCAGTGCTTGCCCACATCCGGCAATTGCTCGGCATCTTCCACCGGTATCTTGCCCACGTATCGGCTAACATATCCGGTTGCCTTCCGCCCCGATACCCAATCCGAGTTCACCCGCACGGCATCCACACCCAACACTTCCGCCCATGATGCACTTGCCCACAAGCGGAACTCAGTCAGAATCATGTACTTACTGACGCCACGCTCGGCATTGCTTCCCCACAAATCAAACAGAATCAGGTGGAAGTGTGGCGCAAATTCACCCATCATGGACCCCGACAACCGGCGCTTCATCTCGAGGCGCCACGCTCCCGAAACCAACGGATACTTCCGCCCCAACCGCTTCAACCAGTTATCCAACCATCGCTTCCATTGCTTCCACTCATTGCTGGGCAATTCATCCGGGAAGGTAAGCGTACACATCAGCATATCGTGGCGGGTATCTATCTGATTGAAGGCATCCAACAACCGCTTCCGTGATGCCGGCGAAAAGCTGCTTTTCCGCTTGGCAGTATTGCGCCGAGCGCCGCCACGCTTCCCACGCTTGGCAACCATCTCAGTCGTGACAACGGCAACATTGCCGGCGGCATCCAACCCAACCGCAAATTCCCGGTTGCCTTCCGTGCCGGCGGCCGCCACACTGTCTATACGCTGTTGCCGTTCCCGCAAGCCATCCGGCCGCAATGCTTCCCGCTCCCACGCATTGCCGGCGGCATCCACCCATATCGCATCCCGTTTGAAGCGTGCAAAGTTACCATGCTCGGCAACTTCCAACACACCAAACCATGTGCCTTCATCCGCCCGTACCACTGGTGGATTGCTAGGTTGTATCCGCTGCGGTGAAATATCAAACGATGACAAGGACTGCGAGCGATGCACGCCAACGTGGGGACCGGCGCTCGGTGTGTCAATGTCGTGTGAGTTGTGGTATTCTGAGGTTGCCAGCATGTGAATCGCCGTTTCACTGTTGGTGTTGCCCGTGCCGCTGGTTTGCCGACCGGCGGTACTTTTTTTGTGGACCAACACCGGGTAAAAAGAAACCCGCCCCACCGGTTAGCTGGCATTACCGGTTGGCGGGTATTCTCGCAAAGTGTAAGCGTGCGTATTGACTGTGAATCAATCTTGCGCTACGCTATGTAGTGCGACGGGGTATGGTTCCGTGTAGATTGCTCGCCAGCATGACGGAACCTGCCCCGCTTTTTTTGTCTTAAAGTACTGAGCAAAGTATAGCACAAACGTGCGACCAGTGCCAACAAGATACGACTAACTTCCGCCCCGCCCCACCCGGCCGCCACAGTCCATAGCAGCGTGCATCACTCGAGTACTGTACCCACTGACAGTCCCTCTTGACAGTGGGGCGACAGTCCCGCCGACAGTCCCGTAACAGTCTGAGCAACAGTCCATTGACAGTCCCGCCACAGTGCCGCCGACAGTAGGATGACGGTATCCTTGACGGTATCCTTGACGTTGAAGATGAAGCAATGGGTTTATCGCATTGCGGCCAGAAGGCAACCCCGGATAGCAGCTTGACGCCAAAAAGCACTGAGCGAATCAGTAGCGGTACGTTTTGCCACCCTGATTCGCTCAGTACTAACGTTAGGTTGTCGCCAACCGGCACACCGCTCGGCGCTCGGGTTGCTCCCCAGCATTGCCCTATCCTCCGGCGGTGCATCTCCCAGTATAGCACACGTTGCTCGTTTTGTGTCCGAGCGGATTCACTTATGCCGGTATCCCATCGATGCTGCTGGCGGCCGCCAACGCATCCGAACGGGTTGCATACGTGCCGACCCAAACCAACAGCCGAGCGGCACGAAGGTACAGTACCCAACCTTCCGCTTCATACCGGATGAAAGTCGCCATCACTCCCCCGCCGGCGGCATCGCCTGTTTACCCGTATCCGCTCCCCACTGTTGCGCTATTGCCAGTGCCGCCGGTGCCAGTTCCGCCCATTCATCGATGGTATACCCACGCCCAACGGGATTGATTTCCGGCGCTTCCCACACGTAAGAAATAGTGCCAGCATCGAAACGAGTACTTTGCGCCACGTGCATGATGGGATAATTTTCACCATCGAGAAAGCGAACGTGCTTGTTATTCCATGATGACAAATCTTGCCGCTTCATGCTTCCCCCAGTCGTGTAGCAACCCACTCGGCCGCCACGGATGCCGCTGGAAACAACTCCGTACGAAGTCGGTACCGGCCGCCATCGATGGCTTCCACAAGCGCCGGCCGCCCATTGCACGCCAACCGCTTCGCACGCTGTTTGTCCGGTTCCGCCCATGCTGAGCGTGCCGCCCACGGCACACGCCCCACAATCAACCCACTGTCCGAGATGCCGCCATCATACAACGATACAACCCATTCTGTCATGGAACGGGCAAACGCATCGCCCACGGTTGGAGTTGTGTCAGGAGATGTTGACTGAGTTTCGGCCGATTGCACCATGATGGCCGCCGGCGCTTCCGGTTGCCACGCTTCCCACTGTTGCTGCTGGCGCTCAGCCATCCGCCGGCGGTTGTCAATCTCGGATGCCCGCAACCGTGCCAGTTCTACCGCTTGCCGGCGCTCGGCATCGGCCGCAATGAGGCGCTGTTGCTCAGACTGGAAGTCTAGCACGGCAATCTGGCGCTGAGTTTCCGCCTGATACATCGTTACGCTTCCGTGCCAGTCGGCCAAGTGAATCGCCAACCCTTCCGGCGTGTGGCGGAACTCCGTACCGTGCCGGGACCAAATAATCAGTAACGTTGTGATGCCAGTTCCCGCCAACCATGTCGCCAGTGCCGCCGGCGTGCTGACGATACCGCCCAAATATGCCAACAGCACCAACCCCGCCATTGTGAGCCCGGATACGCCAGCATATGCCCACAGATACAGTCTAGACGTTTTCCGGCGCTCGGCAACCGCAGCGGCATCGCTACAGTACCCACGGGCGCCAACATCCGCCGCCACGCCACGCAATGCTTGCCGCTGCTGCTGGGTGTAGATATCGACAACGGAACCAACGGCCGCCATCACATCCGAGCGCCGGATCCCGTCAATGGTTGCCGGCGGATTCTCGGCCGCCACGTATCTACTGTTGTCCATGCTGGGTACGCTCCATCGCATCGATGACAACCATTGCTTCCAGTGCCGGCATGGATGCAATCGTCAGATTGTGCCACACTTCCCCGGTTGCCAAATCGACAACCGCCCCGGCATCTTCCAACGCTAGAATCTCGCCAACCGGCATCGGAAGCGGTAAACCCGTCTCAGCTTCCCACGCCAGCAGCTCCCCGGCCCTTGCATCGTAGTTACTCATTGCCGGCCGCCCTTCATTGCCGCCGACAGTGCCGCCAGCTGAGCAACCAACGCTTCCAGTGTGGCCGCCGGCGTGGTGGTATCGGCATCCGCCGGCAAATCCACGCTGAGCGATGCCGCCACGCCAACGCCATCTTCCACCACTTGCAATGATGCCGTTGCGGTATCGGCATCTTCCGGCAACAGCCAGAACCTACTGATAGTGTGATTCATCGTTTGCACCCTCCAACGGTGCGAAAGTAGGGAAAAGAAAAAGCGCCGAACCTATGAACGGTTGGCGCTCTGTGCTATCATGCGGATAGGCTTGTGGCGCTCCAACCGTCCATAAGCTTAGGGATGCAGTCATGTTCACGCATGGGTGCATCCCGTCTTAACTGCTAGTCTACATCACAAGCCACACCCCGTCAACAGCCTATACCACACTCAGTCAATTGTAGGGCAATATCGGCAATGGAAGGTAAAACCTACAACCCAGCATCGGCCGCCCGTATCGTTGGCGTGCACGCAAATTCCATCCGGCAATGGTGCACAACCTACGCTCCATTGCTGAGCGATGCCGCCACACATACGCCACGCAAGCTGAGCGGCCGAGATGTGGCAACGCTTCAAGCGGTGAAGCAACTCCGAGACGAAAACTATGATGTAGACGCCATCATATACAGACTGTCACAGGTACCCGACAGTGATTTACGCC